>NZ_JAIEME010000050.1 GCF_019752415.1 Nitrosomonas sp. | reverse complement strand
TGATTTGCACGCTCTCAGGATCGAAGTACTGATCTCTACCCACTATACGCACGGCGGCGGAAGCAGGAATATCGCCTATATTTGGGCCAGTGATAATATGGATCGTGTCATCGGTTCCGCCATCAGCTAATTCCCAAATGCGATCCCAACTATTAGAAGTTGAAAAAATACCCGAAATCTCATAAGTATCATCCCCTAAACTACCGTATAAATTATCGTTGCCGCTTGTTCCATAGATTATTGCCATTTATTATTCTCCCAAAGGAAAGAATGAACATTATTGTTCATTCGATACGGATAGTAGCTGACAATTTATTTTTCAAGAAATACAAATAGCTAAAGTGATTAAATAAAGTTTTGGGTTAACTAAGTTTATGATTCCTGGTTTATGGTTTTTGAATTTCTTCGATAGATGATGAAACCAATAATATGCTCTGTAGAGGGGAAAATTACATGACTGATAGAGAGAGCATTATCCGAGTTACAGTTGTTGGCAGGCTTTCTTGAGCTTGTTTTATCTACTGAAGGAGCTCATATTTTTCCGTGAACTTTATCGATCCCTATTGATGAAATCCGGCTATGATCTTGGAATAGAATAGCGTTTTGAGTGAATGCGTGAAATATTGGTGATTTAAAATTGCAGCATAATCAGGAGATATTAATGACCAGCCAGAATGATGTGTCGATGGAGAATAAAGCGGAAGCAACAGGAAACCAGGCATTGCAAGTCAACGTTAAAATGCATCAAGGTGAGCATACCGGTCAAGCGCTGTATTCTAATGTTGTTTCTGTGCAAGGCGGACAGGGAGTTGTTATTGTAGAATTCGGTTTTCTTGATCCTCAGACGATACATACGTTGAATCGATTGGCGCGTTCGGGTGAAAAAATACCGGATACCATCGGCGCAAGAATGTCGTGCCGGATCGCTCTGAGTATTGAAGCCGCGCACAATTTGGCGCAGCAGTTGAATCAATTACTTCAAAAAAAATAGTTGGCAATTTTTGACAGGCCGTTGAAAAATGTTATCGAGGCGGCTGATGCAAGGCAAAAATAGGCGAAAAAGCGCAGTTTATGCTTAATAAATGAGCATTTTGAGCCTGTTTTTAACACCGCAGCGGCAACGCAGATAATTTTTCAATGGCCTGTTAAGGGTCAGTTTCATATAACTGATTCTTATCACGACATTATTTAACGGGAGAGCCCCATGGTTGATGACAAGAATATTTTGACTCAAGACAAAGATGAAATAACGCAGCCGGCCACGAAGCCGGTCAGTATCAGGATGTCGCCGGGTGAGCATACGGGACAACCCATTTATTCTAATTTCGCCTCCGTGAATAGCGGGCAAGGTGTTGTGATAGTCGATTTTGGTTTTCTCGATTCGCAGAACCTGAATACTTTAAATCGAGTGACTAGATCGGGCGAGGCGCTACCTGATGCGATCAATGGGAAAATGTCCAGCAGGATGGCAATCAGTATTGATACCGCCCATCATTTATCTCAACAGCTCAATCAATTACTTAGCACAAAGCCTTCTGCTACGGTTGCGCAGGGCCAGCAAAGTGCAACAGATTCGGTGCTTCAGGCTAGTTCAAGTACTGCTGCGGTTGATAGCCAGAATGCTCAGAAGAGTGATAAAAGCGGTTTCCGGTTTCCCTGGTCAAAGAAAACAGACTAATACGCATCGCCAGACTGTATTACCCAGTTCACAATTCGGATAATTTATTGATTCGAAGTCGGGAAATTTGAGATGGATGGGGCTATCGGGTAATGGTTGAGCTGTATCAGCCAATCAGACGAATAGACAACAAAATACGTCTGATTGACTCAAAGCTCAATAATCAATGCTGTTAGCCACTTTTTTTCCTAAACGGAATTTTCTTAAACAGCGGAATACACAACAAACCAATAAGAAGTCCTATCAGCATCATGCCATAATTTTGGAAATTATTATTCGTGAATGCCGTGATCTGTCTGACCATGGCGCTTTGTTCCGCTTTATCGGAGATTTTCGGTAAGTTCTCCGCTTCATAGGTGTCGTTGATATTGTATGGCGTTACCCCAGGAATACTGGGTATATTTTCCGCGCCTTTTCCAACCACCAATTGCGCTTTCATACCTTTTTCCATGTGATGGGAAATGTCGCAGTGCACCAGGAAGGTATCATCGGATCCTGGAACGATAATCGTGCCGGATACGGTTTTGGGTCCGGTGACTTCGAGGTGGAACATGCCATATTTATAGAGGTATTTTGGTAAACCGTGCATCATGAATTGATGGCGGATATTGTCCTCGTTGATGAAGTGCCAGGTTACTTTTGCGCAGGGTTTTACATGCCATTGCTGCTGATCAAACGCGAAAGCCGTTCCGGGAAATTTTGCGGAATATTTCCTGCCGGCACGCACGGTAATTTCAACTTCTTCAGAAATGCTTTTACAGCTACTGGGCAGTTTATCCAGGTTTTGCCCCATGATCATCGTGCCTTCATGATCCATAATGTGATCGTGATCCATGTGATGATGATGGTGGCCATCGCAGTGCTCTGCGGATTGGGTGCTCATGGCGTGACCGCTATGGTCACTGTGATCGCCGTGATCGATCGTGTGATCAGGTGCCATGTTGTGGCCGCTGTGATCCATGGCATCATGATCATGGCTATGATCAGTTGGGGCAGTATTGTGCTGACTCATGTCATGACCGCTGTGATCCTGGTGGTCGTGTTCGCTGGGTTTAGCCGGTTGCTGTGCCATGGCATGTGCACTGAAAGCAAGCAGACCAGCAAGTATGAAAGTAATTGTTATAGTCTTAGCCATTATTGGTTACTCCCTTTTGGGCTTTTTAGACGTGAAACCGCTGCAACAGCGCATTGTTTGATTTGTTCCCGTTTGGCGAAAATCAGATAGATCAAAAGTCCTGCCAGCAAACCATAGAGCGCATTCAACAACGAGGTTTGTGTTGTCGTATCGAAACCCGCTTGACCGGCAGGCGATCCCAGGCTGGACCATGCATCGAGGTCTTGCCACACGGGAAGTCTGCGCTCGAAATATTCCTTGGTGAAATACTTATTGAGATCAATACCAAAATGACTGACCTTTGGCATGCCATGTTCACCCAGATAAGAGGTGTAAACAATGGAACTCATACTGCCGCCTTCCGCCATACCGTTTGTGGTGATTCCCTTTTCCCGGTGATCATGAAACAGCCAATCACCTTCACCATAGCTGTGTTTGCCATCGTTGACGGTTTCTAATTTCAGGTCAAGCCGTTGTGCCGGTGCCATGTCAAACACGTCACGCATGATCTGTGCAACCGGGTTGTGCTCCACGCCGTCGTAATGCGTGATCGTGGCGTGGTGGCCGTGCGTATGGACGGCGATCAGTTCGCCGCCACTGTTCAGCAAGCGTAGTTTGATTTTCTGATCCGGCTCAACAATGATCAGTGATTCCCTGAGCGTGTAAGGGAAAGACAAGCCGTTCAGGGTAAAGTAATCCTCAGTTGAATCGGTAATGTCATAACGTTGATTCATATCGCGCGCGATGAGTCGAGGATCGTTGTGTTTCTGAATAATGCCGCTCAATTCCTTGTCCATCGCGTGATAATGCAGATCATATTCCTGATCGAATTGCTCGCGCACGGCAACGGAGGGGTGGCGAACATGCCCGGCGCCAATATTTAAAGTTTGCAGCCAGTTATTCGGTTTGTTTTCTTCAATGACGATCATTCCAGCCAGTCCCATTGCCAAATGGGTGTGCGTTTGCACATGGCAGTGGTAAAACATGGTGCCCGGTTGCCGTGCCTGGAATTGATAAATACGGCGTTCTCCCGGCATCAGTTCCATTTCGCTGGTCTGCGGCACGCCGTCTTGACCACCGTGTTCACCGTGCGAAAATGGATGATCAACGCCGTGCAGGTGAATACTGTGCGGGAAATAATGTGTATTTTCCAATACGATTTGGACGATATCGCCTACTTCAACGCGGATGACTGGCGAAGGTAATCTCAGCAGCGGATTGGCGCGTACACTTTCAAAATTTTCCGTTGACATGCCGCTGGTCTTTGGCGCGAAAACCCATGCGCCGGGTTGTATGCCGGGAGCAATATCAAACGTTGGAACCAATCCGGGGAAATCGGGTGATTTGCCGTTTAATTCCATGATTTCCAGTTTGATGATGATCCGGTCGGGATCGCCGTCACCATCCAGATCATCGGTTTTAATGATGGCATCAGGTGAAAGACCCGTCTTCATCAGGGTATCCATCGAAATGTTGTTGGTTCCTTTAACCGCAGCGGCAATCCAAGCCGGATTATCCGGACTGCAACCCGGCGATGCATCAATTTTGACCCCGTCAATTTCCTGGGCTTCCCGCCACGCAGGGGAGATCTTCGGGTCACACATCGGCTCAGCGGTTAACGCTGCCGGATCAACTTTTATGGTTTCAGGTAATTTCAGAGATGTCTGAGCAATTGTTGCTGACGTCAGCAGGAAGAAAGTTAGTAAGGCAATAAAATTATGGATAGGCATATCAACACACCTTAAAAATTTATCTAATAGTAAAAACAAATAGGGCTGATTGGATCATGTGATTTATTGATGATCAGTATCAGATTTAATAGCTAGGATCCGTCTGGAATGACAGATTGGTAGGGACAAAATACATTTAATAGTGTATCTGTAGGTAGGTAAAATTATGAGAAATATCTTATCTTCATATATGTAATACTTCTACATTATCCGTCAAGCTATCATCTCGTCTATTATACAGAACCCTATTGCGCTTTTGTGGTTTTTCCATAGTTGATTAGATTTTAAATTTTTAACTTACGAAGTAATTATCCGAGTGACAAACAAATTTCTTTTTACAGTCTTGAATCACCTGGTATGTCTACAAACCGTGAAAATGTTAGTTCCTAAATTGAAGGACGCTCTGATTAGGCGCATCGGTAGGCTCAGGGTGAACGGTAATCTATTGATCGCATTCGGGGTGAGCTTGTCAAGCCATGAATGCGATCAACTTAATCAGAAATCCTCAAGGCGGAATAATGCACCGTGTCAGCTTACTAAGAATGGGGGCGCTATTTTTATCGGTTACGGGTTAGCGGGTTTGTTATTAATTGGATGTGGAAATAACGAATCAGCACAAAAAGCACCGCGTTTGGATCAGACGATCACGGTCACAGTGATGGTTGCAGAGCCGGTCAGCATGCCTGTCAGCCTGGAAACGATCGCACAAACCGAAGGCGCTAAAGAAATTGAAATCCGTCCGCGAGTCGGAGGGATGCTACTTAAGCGGTTATATACTGAGGGTATGGCAGTTAAAGCCGGTCAATCCTTGTTTTTGATAGATCCAGAACCTTTTCAGAATGCTTTGGCAGAAGCCAAAGCAGGGTTTCTTGAGCAGAATGTTCGTGTTATGCGTGCCCGGAGTGAAGAAAATCGTCAGCGGCAATTGCTGGCTGAGAATTTTGTCAGTCAACGCGCTTATGATGTGGCAAAAGCAGATCTGGCGATTGCAGAAGCTGCTTTGCAAGCTGCGAAAGTGCGTGATCAGCAAGCGGAGCTCAATCTTTCCTATACCACTGTCAAAGCGCCAGTGAATGGAATGACGGGCCGTGCTCTTTTTTCCGAAGGTGCGCTGGTATCCGCCAATACCAGTTTGCTGACGACATTAACCCAACTCTCTCCGATTTGGGTACGGTTTAGTTTCTCAGATAATGAAGTGGCGCGATTCGGCGGACATTTAAATGACAAAAATGTACGCAGTGTCAGCATGATTTTGCCAGACGGATCTGAGTATCAGCAGGAAGGGAAGCTCAATTTTGCCGCCAGTAAAATTGATCCGTTACTCGGCACACAACAATTGCGCGCAACCTTTGAGAATAGCGATCAGCGCATATTGCCCGGTCAATTTGTGCGTGTGCGGGTTACTGCGGGAGAATCCAGAGCTGTTTATGTGGTGCCGCAGGTTGCGGTTCTGACTTCGGATCTGGGTCGATATGTGTATGTCATCAATGAGAGCAATGCGGTGATGCAGCGTCCTGTCATTGCAGGGGATTGGATCGGAAAGGATTGGATCATTCTGGATGGATTGCAAGCAGGGGATAGGGTGGTGATAGACAATATGATCAAATTAACGCCCGGCAAAGTGGTTGATCCTCAATTGCGGGATACGTTACCTTCTGCTCAATCCAATGCAATATCTACCAATTAAATAGCAACTGCACACATGGCCAGATTTTTTATTGAACGACCAATTTTTGCTTCGGTTCTGTCGATTATTATCGTTCTAGCAGGACTGGCTGCGGCTATTCAATTACCCATCGAACAGTATCCGAGGATTACACCGCCAACGGTTATTGTGACAGCAACATTTCCGGGTGCAAGTGCGGAAACTATGATCAAAACGGTGGCTGCGCCGATCGAGGAGAAACTCAGCGCAATTGAGGGCTTGTTGTACTTTAATTCCAGTGCTGATTCAAGCGGCCGTCTGACGATTACCATTACTTTTGAAATTGGAACCGATATTGATCGGGCTACTTTCAATGTCAGCAATGAAGTCAATACCGCCTTGGCACGTTTGCCCGATGAGGTGAGGCGCACCGGCATTACCATTCAGAAACGCTCGAACGATCTGTTGCTGGTTTTTGCGATAACTTCCAAAGATCCGAAGCATACGCCGCTATTCTTGAGTAATTTCATTACGATCAATATCTTGGATGATATGAGACGCGCCAGCGGTGTGGGGGAAGCCCGGATTTTTGGCGCACAGGACTATTCCATGAGGATTTGGTTGCGGCCTGACCGGATGGCGCAGTTGGGTATTACAACCACTGACATTGCAAGTGCCATCCGGGTGCAGAATGCGCAGCAAGCCATCGGGAAAATAGGTCAGGAACCGGCCTTGGCGGATCAACAATTGGTTTATACCGTGACCGCAAAAGGACGGTTATTAGCGCCGGAACAGTTTGAGAATATTATTCTGCGCTCGGATGGGCCGCGCGGTGTGCTCTATCTGAAAGATGTGGCGCGAATTGAACTGGGTGCGCAAGACTATGCAACGCGTACCTTACTCAACGGCGAGCCTGGATTAGGGATTGGTATTTTCCTGCGTTCGGGTGCCAATGCGCTGGATACCGCAGCCGCTGTTAAAGCCAGGATGATTGAGCTGAAGCAATATTTTCCAGAAGGCATGGAATACGTTATTTCTTATGATACCAGCGTGTTTGTTAAAGAATCGATCTGGGAAGTGGTAAAAACCCTGGGGGAAGCGATGCTGCTGGTGGTTCTGGTGGTTTATTTGTTTCTACAGAGCTGGCGTGCGACATTGATTCCGATTATTGCCATCCCGATTTCCTTGATTGGAACCTTTGCCGGATTATGGCTACTGGGCTATTCGATCAATACGTTGACGCTGTTTGCGATGGTGCTTTCGATCGGCATAGTGGTCGATGACGCGATTGTCGTGCTGGAAAATATTGAACGCTTGATATCGCAGGAGAAACTATCGCCGATGGATGCCGCCATCAAAGCAATGCAGCAGGTATCCAGTGCCGTGGTGGCGATGACCATGGTTTTAGTGGCGGTTTTTATCCCGGTTGCTTTTCTCGGCGGCATTGCAGGGGAGTTGTACCAGCAGTTTGCCGTGACCGTGGCGGTCGCCGGTGTTATTTCCGGTATTGTTGCTTTAACGCTGACGCCCACATTGTGTGCGGTGCTACTCCGGCCCACACACCGCCAATTTGTTTTTTTTACCTGGTTTAACGCGCATTTTGAGCGTGCACGCAAGTTTTATGTGGGCATGGTTGGTTTGAGTTTACGCCATGTGGCCAGAAGCGCGCTGATATTTCTGTTGATGATTGCTGGCCTGGTTTATTTGGTAAAAAATATTCCGGAAAGTTTTGTTCCGCCGGAAGATCAAGGGTATGTTATTGCTTCAGTGATCTTGCCAGACGGTGCAACACTGGCGAGAACAGTCAGTACGGCGGATGCCATCAATACCGAGATGGCAAAAGAATCTGCCGTGGCTTTTCAATTCGCGGTCAATGGATTGGATTTTATTGGCGGCGGCAATAAAACCAATGTTTCGACCATGTTCATCCGTTTGAAGGATTGGTCAGAACGTAGCACAACCGCTACGGATATTGTGAAAAAGTTGTTTCTGATCGGTACGCAACAACCGGATGGTTTGGCGATAGCTTTTAATCCCCCGGCGATACGTGGCTTAGGTAGTACGGGCGGCTTTGAACTGTTTGTTCAAAGCCGGACAAATTCAGAGATGGCGCAATTGGCCAGTGTGGTGAATGAGTTGGTACAAACCCTGAAACAGGAACCCAAGCTGGCGACTGTGAATACTTTCTTGCGGACATCGGTGCCGCAATATTTCGTTGAAGTGGATGAAGCCAAAGCCATTGCGCAAGGTGTATCCATCACGGATATCTACGCGACGTTGCAAAGCACTATGGGATCATTTTATGTGAATGATTTTAATCGTTCCGGACGGACCTATCGTGTGCAGCTGCAAGCTGAAGCGGCGTATCGCATGAAAGCAGAGGATTTGGGTAAGGTGTATGTGCGCTCAGAATCCGGTTCGATGATTCCTTTGTCCGCGCTGAGCACGGTAAAGCATATCGTGGGTGCAGAACAATTGGAGCGGTTCAATGGGCTGCTGTCGGCAAAAATAATGGGAAGCGGTGCAAGCGGAGTCAGTTCCGGCGATGCGATTGCATTGGTTGAAAGTACTGCAGCCAGAACATTGCCGGAAGGTTATCAAATTGCCTGGACCGGCGCTGCATTCCAGGAAAAAAAGATGGGTTCGGCGGCGATTTTTGCGTTTAGCCTAGCCGTCGTGATGGTTTTCCTGATTCTGGCAGCGCAATTTGAAACCTGGGCACTGCCATTGGCTGTCATTATGGCGATTCCTTTCGCGATGGTGGGTGCGTTGGTGGCGATTTTGTTGCGTGATATGCCGAATGACATTTATTTTCAAATCGGAATGGTGACATTAATTGGGTTGACGGCTAAAAATGCAATTTTGCTCGTCGAATTCGCCAACCAGAGAATGAAAGAAGGTGTTGCCATAAAACAAGCAGCCATTCAATCCGCTCAGCTACGTTTCCGGCCCATTGTAATGACTTCCATGGCATTTATATTGGGAGTTGTTCCTTTGGTACTTGCGACCGGTGCTGGTTCAGCGGCCCGGCAATCAATGGGAACAGGCGTCTTTGGCGGGATGATCATGGCAACTTTGATTGCGACGATATTTGTACCGTTATTTTTTTCCTGGTTTGTGAGGAAACAGTTTCCTAAGCTGCCTAAAGCTGAACAAAACACAATGTAAAACCCCGCGTTATTTTTCAGGCCTGCTAAGAAGACTCAGAATTAACTGACAAGGTGTGACTAACCAGTGAGTGTATCTGTGTACTTACTGCTGCTACAATCACAGGTATGAATTTAAGTAAATCGAAAATACTCCAGCCCGTTCAGAAAAAACTGGGGCATACCAATATTATCTTAGTGGGTATGATGGGCGCGGGCAAAACGACCATCGGTAAAGCGTTAGCTAATTCTCTCGGTAAGGAATTTATCGACTCGGACCATGAGATCCAGGATCGTACCGGTGTAAAAATTCCGGTGATATTTGAGATTGAAGGTGAGGCCGGCTTTCGTAAACGTGAATCGGAAGTGCTGGCTGAGCTGGTTAAGAAGAGTAATATTGTATTGGCTACCGGTGGCGGCGCAGTACTGAGCCGGGAGAATCGTCAGATACTGCGGCGTGGCGGGATCGTTATTTATCTCCGGGCGTCGGTTAATGATTTGTACCGGCGCACCCGGTATGACAAAAACCGGCCTTTACTGCAGACACAAAATCTGTTTGCACGATTGAGCGAACTCTATGTGCAGCGGGATGCGCTGTATCGTGAAGCTGCGCATGTCATCATCGATAGCGGAAAACAAGGTGTCCGTTTTTTAGTACAAAAGCTCATTAATAAATTAATATCCATTGATTTCAACACTATAATGCAAAATAATAACAAAAATGCCATGCAAACTATCACGGTAGATTTTACGCCTTCATCAGAAAAGCGCAGCTACTCCATCCATATTGGTCACGGAATTCTGCAACAAGTTGACTTGATCGTGTCTTGCCTGCCGCAAAAAAGAGTCGCTATCGTCAGCAACACAACGATTGCCCCACTCTATCTGGACAATCTGCGCGCAGCATTAGAGAAACAGGGGGTTATTACTGTTTCGATCATCTTGCCGGATGGTGAAGCCCATAAAAATTGGGAAACTTTAAATTTAATTTTTGATGCGCTGCTAAAAAATCACTGCGAACGAAATACTGCCATATTGGCACTGGGTGGTGGTGTGATTGGCGATTTGACCGGGTTTGCTGCTGCGACTTATTTACGGGGCGTGCCATTTATTCAGATTCCTACGACATTGCTGGCGCAGGTTGATTCCTCGGTAGGGGGTAAAACCGGTATTAATCATCCCTTAGGTAAAAACATGATCGGTGCCTTTTATCAGCCACGTATGGTATTGGCGGACAGCGCAACATTGAATACGTTACCGGATAGGGAGCTGCGCGCGGGTTTTGCTGAAATTATCAAATATGGCTTGATTCGTGATCCAGCCTTCTTTGATTGGCTGGAAAGAAATATGCATCGTTTATTAGCACGGGATCCGGTGACGTTGAATGAAGCGATCCAACGCAGCTGTGAGAATAAAGCTGAGATAGTCGCTGCGGATGAAAAGGAAGAAGGAGTCCGAGCTTTGCTGAATTTGGGTCATACATTTGGACATGCCATAGAAAATGGGATGGGGTACGGCGTCTGGTTACATGGCGAAGCGGTGGCGGCCGGAATTGTGTTGGCGGCTGATCTATCTCGGCGCATGAATCTCATCAGCGAAGCGGATGTTAGCCGTATCCGCAAGATTTTTTTACAGGCTGGGTTGCCGGTTGTAGCACCCAGAATGCCGCCGGAAAAATATTTGCAATTGATGATGCTGGATAAAAAAGTGGATGCTGGCAGAGCACGTTTTATTGTTCTCAATCGCATCGGTGAGGCTGTGATGCGGGCGGATATTTCCCCTGCCATACTGAATGAAACGATTTTGGCCTGTATGAGTGATGAATAAGCGGACTGCTTATGCGGTGTCTTCTGATAATTCACGTGGACGCATGATTCCTGAAGAGCCGCCTGCCGGGCGGAGTGAATTTCAGCGTGACCGGGATCGAATCATACACTCTACAGCCTTTCGCCGCCTGGAGTATAAAACCCAGGTTTTTGTCAATCATGAAGGGGATTTATTCCGTACACGTCTGACGCATAGCCTGGAAGTTGCGCAGATAGGGCGTTCGATTGCAAGAAACTTGGGGTTAAATGAAGATTTGGTTGAAGCAATTTCACTGGCTCATGATCTTGGGCACACCCCATTCGGGCATGCGGGTCAGGATGTGTTGAATGAATGCATGCGGGAATATGGTGGTTTTGAACATAACCTCCAATCCTTGCGGGTTGTGGATGTTCTTGAGGAACGTTATGCCGCTTTTGATGGCTTGAATCTTTGCTACGAAACACGGGAAGGAATACTCAAGCATGTGGCGAGGAAAAACATTCCAAAACTTGGCGCATTAGGAGAGCGTTTTTTGCAGCATAGAAATCCTTCTTTGGAAGCGCAGTTAGCCAATTTTTCTGACGAAATTGCCTACAATAATCACGATGTGGATGATGGATTGCGTTCGGGTTTAATCACATTGGATCAATTGGAAGAAGTCTCTATTTTTTCGCGTCACCTAACACAAGTGAAAGATAAATATCCGATACTGCCGGAACGTCGCATGGTTTATGAAACGGTGCGCAGTATGATCAATACACTGGTAACCGATCTTATTCAGCAAAGTACCCGCAACATCAAAGATGCCGGTATTGATACGCTGGCTGCAGTGCATACAGCGCCGCCGCTAATCGGCTTTAGCCAGCAGATCAAAAAGGAGCAGCAAGAATTAAAAAAATTTCTGTTCGATAACCTTTACCGGCATTTTCGTGTGGTACGCATGAATAGCAGAGCGCGTCATACGATTGAGAAGTTATTTGCTGCTTTTAGCTCGGAGATATTGTTGTTGCCTGTCAAATATCAGAAAAAATTTGAGCAGGAAGGACACCAGGCAATCGCTGACTATATTGCTGGAATGACGGACCGGTATGCGATTAAAGAGTATCAGCGCTTATTTTCTATTACTGAAAATTAATAATGAACAGAGTTTCAATTGAAAGAACCCCTTTTTTATCAAGACAGATTGATTTTCATTCCGGATAGACAATATACGTGATAGCTATTCACTGGTAATATTGCCGATTGGGGAAAAGGCTAACATACTTGCTTGCGAGTAGCCTTTCAAAAGAACAATAAGATATAGGCTTTTTAATGACAACACTTAAGAATGATACGTTTTTGCGTGCGCTTCTGAAACAGCCCGTTGAATATACGCCTGTTTGGCTAATGCGTCAGGCGGGTAGATACCTGGCGGAATATAATGAGACGCGTGCTCGTGCCGGGGATTTCCTGTCTTTATGCAAAAATCCGGGATTTGCTACGGAGGTGACACTGCAACCGCTGGCGCGATTTCCGCTGGATGCTGCAATATTGTTTTCGGATATCCTGACAATTCCGGATGCGATGGGACTGGGGTTGTATTTTTCACAAGGTGAGGGGCCTATGTTTGAGCGTCCTTTACGCGAAGAAAGAGAAATTCGTGCATTAAAGGTGCCTGATCCCGGCCAAGAATTGCGCTATGTGATGGATGCCGTCGCAGAAATTCGCAAAGCGCTGGATAACCGGGTACCGTTAATTGGTTTCTCTGGCAGTCCCTTTACACTTGCCTGCTATATGGTTGAAGGGCGTGGCGGTACTGAATTTCGTGAAATCAAAACCATGTTGTATCAGCGTCCGGAATTGCTGCATCACATACTCGATGTGAATGCAAAGGCTGTGACGGCTTACCTGAATGCGCAGATTGAATCCGGCGCACAGACTGTAATGATTTTTGATACCTGGGGCGGGGCGCTTTCACATGCGGCTTATCAGGAATTTTCATTGCGTTATATTCAGCAGATTGTTTCCGGATTAAAGCGTGAACAGGATGGTGTGCGCATCCCAAGTATTGTTTTCACCAAAGGCGGCGGTTTATGGCTGGAAGCCATTGCGGATATTGGCTGCGATGCCGTCGGGTTAGACTGGACAATAGATATTGGTAATGCACGCCGCCGTGTCGGGGATAAAGTTGCTTTGCAGGGTAATCTAGATCCTTCAGTACTTTTTGCATCGCCCGAAGTAATCGCTGCGGAGGTGGAAAAGATACTGGCCAGTTATGGGTATGGAAGTGGTCATGTATTTAATCTGGGGCATGGCATTTCTCAGTTTACTCCCCCAGAAAATGCAGCGGCATTGGTAGAGGCTGTTCATACATTGAGCCGTAAATTTCATTCGGTGAACGTGTAAACAGATTTGAACGATCATCGCAAGTAATTTGTAACTGTCGATTTATGCATATATTGATTATTGAGGACGATTTGGCGATCGCTGCCAATCTTTATGATTTTCTGGAATCTCGAGGACATACGGCCGATGCTGCTGTCAATGGAATTGCCGGGCTTCATCTTGCCGTAACACAACGGTTTGACGCAATTTTGCTTGATTTAGGTTTGCCTGGAATGAATGGGATGACTTTGTGCCGTAAATTGCGCCAGGAATCACAGATTGACACGCCGATTTTAATGTTAACAGCCCGCGATACACTGGATGACAAGCTGGCTGGTTTTGAGCAAGGCGCGGATGATTATCTCGTCAAGCCATTCGCCTTAAAAGAAGTCGAAGCACGCTTGTTGGCGATGCATAAAAGACATATTGGAAAAGTTGCGAATCGTAAGTTGGAGTTTGAAAAATTGTCTTTTGACCCGAAAACATTTTCCATTCTTTTCGACAATCAAGCTGTAAAGATTCCACCCAAGTGTATACGCTTATTGGCACTGATGATGAGTGAACCAGGCAGAGTATTCAGCCGCGAAGAGCTTGAGCTGGAAGCCTGGGAAGATGTCCAGGAAACAAGCGATACCTTACGTAGTCACATGCATATTTTACGGCGAGCTTTATCTAAGGCCGGCGGATACGATCCAATCGAGACTGTTCATGGTCTTGGTTATTGTTTGACATCCCGTGCGCAGATATCCGATAGAACATAGCCTGCGCTATCGTGTTGCTGTAGCGCTAGCGACATTCAGCATTTTTACCGTTGGTACGCTGTGCATTATTCTTTATTTTGTTTCAGATAACATAGAGGAAGATCATATCGAGCAAGTGATTGAAATGGAAATGGATCATCTTGTTTATCGTTATCAGAAGCACTCCGATTTTATCTCTCAAGTCGGCTCACATCTAAAAACCTATGTTATTCATGATATAGACGATGAGTTGCAGATTCCTGCTTATTTGCGTGGATTAAATACTGGTTATCATCGTATTTACTACGGCATTGAGGATTTTCATGTTTTAATTCGTACCGTTGATGAAGTGAAGTTTCTTGTGGCGTATCGGATTGCGCTTCATCAGCAGCGATTAAGTAAGCTTCGATTACTCATTTTATTATCTTGGCTTCTAGTCGTTGCTATTGCGTTTGTAGTCGGATACCTTCTTGCCCGGATACTGGTTAAACAAGTGACGGATTTGGCTGAGCGAGTCAATTTACTCGCCCCTGGAGATGTTCAGATCGGATTGTTGGCGCAGCCTGGCATGGATGAGGAAGTAGCACAACTTGCACGAGCACTGGATGATTATCAGAATCGTATCAAGCGCATGCTGCAACGTGAACAAGAATTTACTGCCAATATCAGTCACGAATTAAGAACGCCGATTACAACCATTCTAACCAGTTGCGAGTTGCTGGTTGCGGCAGCCGACATACCTGTCAAAGCCTACCAACGTATAAAAATGATTGAGGCCGCCGCCACCCGAATGGGTGAACAGATTCAAGCCTTGTTATTCCTTGCGCGTGAACAAGCGCTCGGCGTCATAGAGACAGTGGCAGTTGCAGAATGTGTTTATGATGCAGCAGATCCTTTACTAGCTGAAATTTCCAGGAAGAAGCTTGTTTTTGAAGTACTGATTGCTCCCGATGTGGTGCTTACGGTCAATCGCCAGGCACTGCATACAATACTGATGAATCTGATTCGTAACGCGGTGCAATATACGCCGATGGGGCATATCCGGGTTGGATTTGATCATCAACGATTGTCGATTTCAGATTCCGGAATCGGGATAGAACCGGCTTTTCTGCCATTGCTGTATGAACGCTTCTTTCGTGGTTCAACACAGGGGCAAGGATTAGGGATTGGACTTGCTATTGTGAAGCGGATCTGTAGTCACTATGGTTGGTTGATCGAAGTAAACAGCACGCCTGGGCAGGGTACAACTTTCCATATAATTTTCCCAGAGCGCGCTAATAGTTGATAGCTAATCAGATCAATAGTATTCACGAATTCTTCACATTTCCTGTGTTAACGTTTTCAACCTTAGAGTCTCGTAGAGTTTCAGATAAAATTGGGTAGTGTGGTGTCTTGCTGTCTACAGAATTTGTTCGGGTTAATTTAGTTCAGCTTCTACGAGGCTTTGAAGAAGACTGTGATAAGGGACGAATTTCTTTTAAAACTAAAATATTAAATAACATCAAATCGAATAGGGAGTTTTTTGTATGGCATCTATACAACCAGTAGTGCTTTTTTTCGTGTTCGGGGTTTTGGCAGGTGTAATCAAATCTGACCTCAAAATACCCGAAGCTTTATATAAGAGCTTGAGTATTTTTCTGTTGATCGCCATTGGTTTTAAAGGCGGTGTGTCAATGGCCAAGTATGAAATCATGGAGGTGCTGCCTGTCGCGCTTTCCATGGTTGTTTTATCAGCGCTCATTCCGCTGACAGCTTACCCGATATTAAGGTACCTAGGTAAATTCACCCAAGCTGATGCGGGCGCTATTTCCGCGCATTATGGCTCGGTGAGCGCGGTAACTTTCGCTGTGGGCGTCGCCTTTCTGGCAGCGAAGGATGAACCTTCCGAAGGTTATATGGTACTGATTATGGCGCTGATGGAAATACCAGCGTTGGTAACTGGTACGATCTTGGCACGTGCAGGTGCTGGCGGTGAGAAAACCCAATGGGGCAAGTTGATGCACGAAATCTTGACCGGTACCAGCCTGTATCTCTTGGTAATGGGTGTAATTATTGGTTATTACGCTGGCATGGTGAAGCTGGTATCACCACTAGACAAAATGTTTATGGACTTGTTTATGGGTGTGCTCGCCTTCTTCTTGTTGGAAATGGGTTTGCTGGCAGCGGCGCGACTGAAAGTGGTTGCCGCAAAAGGTGTATTCATAATTAGTTTTGGTGTACTTTTCCCGATGTTGATGGGAGCGTTCGGCGCTTACTTGGGCTGGATATTTGGCTTGTCGGAAGGCGGCACGATGTTATTGGCAGTCTTGTACGCTAGCTGTTCCTATATTGCTGCGCCTGCGGCCATGCGTCTTGCGGTGCCTGATGCAGACCCAGCGCTTTCATTAGGAGCTTCTCTCGGCGTGACTTTTCCCTTTAACATCTTTATTGGTGTACCGATTTACTGGGAAATGGCGCATTGGTTCCATAGCATCGCAGTTTAAAAACGATTAAATTTAATGAATGTTTATTGATGGGAAAAATTTATGAATAACACAATAGCAATGAAACGATTTGAGATTGTTGTCGGTATTGAACAACTCGAAAAATTGACGGAATTATTGGATAGATGCTCAGTGCGTGGCTACACTGTTCTTAAAAATGCAGGTGGGCTCGGTTCACTCGGTATACGAGACCCCGGTGATGTGATGATGGAACTAGAAAATGTGATGGTTGTTCTTGCTTGTAAAGAAGATCAAGCGCAAAGAGTGCTTGATGAAATCAGACCTGCATTAAAGAAGCTGGGAGGTATGTGCCTGATTTCCGAATGCCAGTGGGTTGAGGGGCCGGCAGTTTCTTATTAATTCCGGATTCTTTTAGATCTTTTGTATCGTTCTGTAATATGCGCAATAATTTTTTAGTTGTGAATTGCGCGTATTGCAGAACTTTTCTTTTAAAATCTGGGTGATATGTGATGTGAAATCACCATGCAGTATCTCCAATCAAATACATATAACTTTCTATAGTTGGCGCAAGGTTTAAATATTTATTGGTTAATCCCTTTGACTGGCCTTGATAAGAAGCGAGATTGATGCGCTACAATAAATTTAACTGCCGGTGAGACTTCCTGGTAAACTTCTGACCTCCTGAGATCCACTCCCTAGTTACTCTGAGCAGTTCGCTACATGCAAAAAACTACTTCTCTGTTACTGCGTGTTATTCGCATGATTCGCTTGCTGTTCCAGATTTCCTCAGGATTACTGCAATCCATTGTCTATCCGTATTTTCCTCTGAGTGTTCAACGGCGCATGATGCAGAAATGGGCGATTGGTTTGCTGTCTATCTTCAATATCCGGCTGCATTGTTACGGTAGTTTGCCGACAGCGGAAATACCACGTGTGTTGTTTGCCGCTAATCACGTCTCCTGGTTGGATGTTTGTGTGCTCATGGCAGCTTGCCCGACTCGTTTTGTGGCCAAAGCAGAAATCAGCAAATGGCCAGTGTTGGGGCTGTTGAGCCGAAATGCCGGTACATTATTTATTGAACGTGCAAAACGTAGCGATACCTTGCGTATTAATCAACAAATCAGCGAAGTACTGGAAAAAAGTGAGCGCGTCACTGTATTTCCCGAGGGAACTACCACCAATGGAATGCAATTAAATCATTTTCATGCTTCATTGCTGCAATCGGCCGTGGCAGCTGATGCATTACTTTATCCAGTAGCCATTAGTTATCGTAATAGCGCAGGGGATATTTGTCAGGAAGCTGCTTATATAGAACCATCTCTGATCTTGTCGTTACAAAGAATACTGAGCCAAACAAGCATTGATGTTAATTTGACTTTTAATCTCCCGATTCAATGTGGTATGAAGAATCGACGGGAATTGGCGCGCCTATCGGAACAAGCGATCGCTGATACGCTGATGCTGCCTATTGTGCACAAGGAAGCTGAAAAACTTTCCGGTCTTCCAGACGAATAGCAGTCAGTTGCCCACCCCAGACACAACCACTATCTAATGCAATCAAGTTATCCGTTATGTGCAGCCCTAATGCCGACCAGTGGCCACAAATAATGGTTTCTTTCTGACTGGCCCGTTGCGGTACGCCAAACCACGGCACATAACCCGGCGGAATGGATTGCAGATCACCTTTAAAAGCAAAATTCATGTTGCCTGTTGCAGTGCAGATGCGCATCCTCGTCATGGCATTGATAATTACTCGCAAGCGGATATAACCGGTCCAATCATCTTGCCAGTAATTGGGTTGATTGCCATACATTTGTGAGAAAAATTCCTGATAATTATCCTGACGTAAAGCACGCTCGGCTTCGTGCGCTAATTGTTCAGCTTGCGCAACTGACCAGCTGGGCAACAAACCGGCGTGTACCATGGCATACTGCCCTTGTGTATGAAATAGCTTCTGCTGCCGCAACCAATGCAATAATTCATCCCGGTCAGGCGCATCTAAGATAGACTGAATTGTGTCACTGGAATGGTTTTTTGCGATGCCTACTGCAACCATTAACAGGTGCAAGTCATGATTGCCTAGCACCATGATTATCGCATCGCCTGCTTGTTTGATATAACGCAATAGGGATAATGAATCGGGGCCGCGATTGACGATATCTCCAACTAGCCACAGTTTATCCTGTGCCGGATCGAACCGGATTAGATCAATAAGCCGTTGGAATGCGGTAAAACAGCCTTGTAAATCACCGATTGCATACGTTGCCATCTTTGGATTGTCGCTGAGTGAAATGTGTCGCTACTGATAGGGGGTATTAACGTAGTCCCAGCACATCCTGCATATCGAATAAGCCATTGGGTTTGTCTGCCAGAAAACGCACCGCGCGCAATGCACCCATCGCAAAGGTCATGCGACTACTGGCTTTATGAGTGATTTCTACGCGTTCACCGATACCAGCAAATAGTGCGGTATGATCACCCACAATATCACCTGCACGGATGGTCGCAAATCCGATGGTTTCCGGGTTTCTTTCACCGGTTACGCCTTCACGTCCGTAAACTGCCACTTTACTCAAATCTCTGCCCAAGGTTTCCGCGATTACTTCACCCATACGCAGTGCGGTTCCGGATGGCGCATCCACTTTGTGCCGGTGATGCGCTTCGATAATTTCAATATCGTAGCCTTCATTCAGGACTTTTGCGGCAATCTCCAGTAACTTGAAAGTCACATTTACACCAACACTCATATTGGGTGCGAATACAATAGCAATGTCCTTTGCGGCTGCTTTGAGATGAGCCTTTTCCTCGACTGAAAAACCGGTGGTGCCTATTACCATTTTTACGCCAGCTTTCTGACAAGCGGAAAGATGGGCCAATGTGCCTTCCGGACGAGTAAAGTCAATCAATTGATGGCAGCTTTCTAGGGCGCTTGAAAAATCGCTCACAATAGGGGTACCACAACTGGCGCCTATTAATTCTCCTGCGTCTTTATTCAGGTAAGGGCTACCAGCTCTTTCGAGTGCGGCAGAGAGCTGCATATCGGGTGCTTGAGTGACTGCTTCCAGCAATGTGCGACCCATACGTCCAGAACTGCCTGCAATAGCAATCTTTTGAATTGTCATTTTATTTTCGCTTGGTTTTAAATTTAAATAAAGAATTAATATCAATGACCAACTTTCTTAGCTTCCGCATCGTCAGTCTGAGTTTCTTCTGCATCTGGTTTAATCTCGACTGGCTTAGGTTTGACGGGATCCTTAGAGAAAGACAGATAATTTTCAATATTCACCAACATGTCATCTTCAAAAAAAACGGTCATTCTTTTTTGCTCGATTAATTCTCCCTTCTCACGAAACAAGTAGACGTAATCCCATCGGTTATCACGGAAAGCATCCATGATTAGCGGTGATCCCAAAACGAAGAGTACTTGGGATTTAGTCATGCCAGGTTTTAATTTTTCTATCATTTCTTCTGAAACAACATTGCCTTGCTGCACATCTATCCTGTAGAGAATAGTAGGCAGGTATGAGCACCCTGCCAGCAACAGGCACGTAAGCAGCGCGAAAATTTTTGCAGCCATTTTGTTGATATTATATGTTTCCAAAGTGAACACAGCACTATATGATACAGTAAATAATTTTACGAACAGAGAGAACCATGGGTAACTTCAACGATCTGAAAAGTAAAGACCTCAAAAATATTGGCCTAAAAACAACACTGCCAAGGCTAAAAATACTGAATTTGTTCGAGCAAAGCAGCGTACGCCACCTATCTGCTGAAGATGTTTATAAGGTATTGATCAGTGAAGGTGAAGATATCGGATTGGCTACTGTCTATCGTGTTCTAACACAATTTGAACAAGCTGGATTGTTGGAACGGCATCATTTTGAAAGTGGAAAAGCTGTTTTTGAGCTGAAAGGTGATGGTCATCATGATCACTTGGTTTGTTTGCAATGTGGCCGTGTTGAAGAGTTCTATGATGCAGAAATAGAGAAACGCCAAACAGCCATTGCGAAAGATCGGGGATTTACGCTGCAGGAACATTCATTGTCGCTCTATGCGGATTGCATTAAACCAAACTGCCCTCATCGAAAATAACAAAATGCCAGTGATCGTTACCCACTATTTCCCTACTTTTAATTTTTCTTTGGCGCATAGCGCATGTTGCAGGAAGATAGGCTCAGGAATCATAGTGTTTGTTCTTTTGACGTTCACACACACTGCTCATGCCGAAGATAACGATTTTGGCGAGTGCATTGCTCGAATCAAATCACAAGCCAAAGCAGAAGGTATTTCTGACAGAACAGTCAGCAAGGTACTGGATAAGGCAAAATACATACCGCGCGTGATTGAACTGGACCGACGCCAACCGGAATTCACGCAAACATTCGCAAATTACTTTAACACGCGTATCAATGATGAGCGCATACAGCGTGGCCGGGAATTATTTACCAGACATCGTCCTTTACTGAATCAGATTCAGCAGGAAACGGGTATTCCGGCACAATATCTGGTTTCATTCTGGGGTCTGGAAACTAACTACGGCGGGCATTTTGGCGACTGGTCAGTGATCGACTCATTAGCCACGCTTGCCTGTGATCCGCGTCGCAGCACCTTTTTCACACAGGAGTTGTTCAATGCCATGCGCATTGTCGATGCGGGAGATATCTCGCCGGAACGGATGATCGGCTCATGGGCAGGGGCCATGGGGCACATGCAATTCATGCCATCGACTTTCTTACGCTATGCCAAAGATATCGATGGCGATGGACGTCGTGATCTGTGGGGCAGTATCCCGGATGCCATGGGATCCGCGGGTAATTTTCTGCGGCAATTGGGTTGGACGCCTGGTTTGGATTGGGGGCGGGAAGTCCGGCTCCCGCCAGCTTTTGATTATTCTCTGGCAGGGCGTGATCAAATGCTAAGTGAGGCGGAATGGGCGAAACTTGGTGTTACCACAACGGCTGGAACGCCATTGCCACCCAGCGACCAGAAAGCTGCGTTGCTCGTTCCCTCAGGTCACCAAGGACCGACTTTTTTGGTTACCAAGAATTTTTATGTGATTATGCGCTGGAATCGCTCGGAATTTTATGCGCTGTCGGTCGGGCATCTGGCAGATCGCATTGCCGGTGCGACCGCATTACATCGTACACCACGGGCCGATACGGAAAAAATATCCCGCGAACAAGTCCGCCAGCTTCAGCTGGATTTATCTGCACTGGGTATTGATGCCGGAGAAGCGGATGGTGTAATGGGATCAATGACTCGTCAAGCGATCAGCCGTTTCCAGAAAAGTACACAGCGCATTGCGGATGGCCACCTGGATACAACACTATTGATGGCTATTCGTGAAGCAGCAAGTATGGTGCGCTAAAGAAAAACCTGCGAAGAATTTTGGTAGGTGCTTCCGATTTAAGCGAGCAGATGCTTAATAGCTTCCTGCTCAGCGATCAATTCTTGATAGCTTTTCTGCATTTTTTCCCGATCCGACGGCGTTATTTCTAAATCTTCGACAATTTTATACTGGCCGTTCTTGCAAGTGACCGGGTAACTGAAGATAACCCCTCTGGGTATGTCGTAGCATCCATTGGATGGCACCCCCATAGATACCCAATCATCTTCCGGCGTACCAAAAATCCAGCTCTGCATATGATTGATGATCGCATTGGCCGCACTGGCTGCGCTCGATTTGCCGCGACGCGCCTCAATAATTGCCGTGCCGCGTTTTTGCACCGTTGGGATAAAGTGATTTTCTACCCAAGCCGCATCTCCTATCAACGACTTCACTTTGTTATTGCCAATGGTTGCATGGCTTAAATCAGGGAATTGCGTATTGGAATGATTGCCCCACACGATCATTTTTTTAATGTCTGACACAGGCGCATGGAGCTTCAGTGCGGCTTGAGACACTGCGCGATTATGATCCAACCGTAACATTGCCGAGAAATTCGCGGGATCCAGATCGGGTGCATTTTTTAAGGTAATGTAAGCATTCGTATTGGCAGGATTGCCGACGACTAATACTTTGACATTACGCTTGGCAGCGACATTCAGTGCTTTTCCTTGCGCGATGAAAATAGGGCCATTGGCTGCAAGGAGATCCTTCCGTTCCATATTCTCACCCCGTGGCCGGGCACCTATCAGCAAGGCAATGTCTACATTATTAAAAACAACCTCTGGATTATCGGTGGTGATAATTTCAGTTAATAATGGGAAAGCGCAGTCATATAACTCCATGACGATGGCCTCGAAGAACGGCTGCGCATCAGTAATGTCGTGCAACTGCAGAATGACCGGTTGATCTTTGCCAAACATGTCACCAGCCGCAATGCGAAATAGCAAGCTATAACAAATCTGTCCAGTTGCACCGGTGACAGCAATACGAATAGGCGATTTCATTTTTTCCAATCCTCGAGAATCCGTCAATAACTTGGGAGATTGGCGGTATATGGGGAAAAGTGAAGGAATTATACTTGCAATCAGGGTCTCGCGGAAGAGCAAGTTTACTTAAGAAAAAATAAATGCGATAGAGCGTTGATTGCAGATTGAAATACACGGAGTATCTGGAATGTAAAGGAATCTCTGAATAATTCACTTTCGTCATTCCGAACGTAGTGAGGAATCTTTGGCAATCAACAGTATAGATTTCTCGCTCTGCTCGAAATGACAGGTCTTCAGAGGTTCCTAAAGGGACCTGTATCGATACAAAATTTTTCAGATTTTCATGTAACGATGCAGGCCCTAATCAATGATAAGCGCGTACACATCGAACTTGCATCATGAGTGGTATTGCGTATGATACTGAAGTTGAATAACTAGAAGGAGATGCTATGAATACCGCCAGTTTTCCAGCTTCTATTTCTACACCCGCAACATCGACTGGCGAAGTTATTACGCAATTAACCGCCATCATCGAATGGTCCAAACAAAATGATTCATGCATCGGTTACTTTGCCGCGTTGTATCGCAGAGTGACCATCCAAGTAAAAAAGTATTGCAGACAATTACTTTGACGATGTTTCGCGTATGGAACGGCTTGATATCATTTTTGCCAATCGCTACATTCATGCGTGCTATCAATATCAGACAGGACAAACACCGACGCAATCCTGGATACGTGCATTTAATGAGACCGAGCACTGGTGGCCGATTATATTACAGCATTTGCTGATCGGCATGAACGCGCATATCAACCTGGACTTGGGAATTGCTGCGCCAGAAACAATGCCGGCGGGAGAATTAGCCGGTCTCAAAGGTGATTTTGATAAGATCAATGGGGTACTCGCGAACTTGGTGGGGGATGTGCAAGGGGAACTGGCGGAAATATGGCCTGTCCTGAAATTGCTCAATAACGCTCTGGGTAACGTGGAAACAGCAATCATCAATTTCAACATGGAAAAAGCCCGCGATGACGCCTGGTCATTCGCAGAAAAGTTATTTCCCTTATCCGAAGAAAAACGTCAGCAAGCGATCATCGATAAAGATGAAATGATCGCATTATTCTCCCGTGTGATTTCTCATCCAGGTTATTACCCATCCCTGATCATCGGAATCATTCGCTTAGGAGAACGGGTACACGCGTCAGCGCATCGAAATATTGGAATGATGAATTCGTAGGTGTCAGTATTCTAACGGTCACGTAGGAAATTATTCAATTTGGTCGAGGAATCTGAGCAGGATTTTTCCAAAAAACTGGAACAACTTTATCGTAACGAATTCAGACGTGTACTTGCCACACTGATACGTCTGCTCGGTGATTTCGATCAAGCTGAAGAAGCGTTACATGATGCATTCAAAGCGGCATTGGAGCAATGGCCGCAACAAGGTATACCTGAGAATCCCCGTGCCTGGTTAGTTTCAGTTGGGCGTTTTAAAGCCATTGATAAACTCCGACGCGATTCCCGGTTTGATACATTCGATGAAATTCCCGCGCAACTGGATATTTTCATTGTAAATCCTGAAGACGAGCAAGACGAGTGTCTGGAAGATGATCAACTGCGATTAATTTTCACTTGCTGTCATCCTAGTCTATCCGTAGAAGCGCAAGTGGCTTTAACCCTGCGCGAAATTTGTGGACTGACTACCGAAGAAATTGCTCGTGCTTTCCTGATAGCCCCCAAAACGGCTGCCCAGCGTATCGTGCGTGCCAAGGCAAAAATCCGTGATACCCGCATACCTTATGAAGTACCTGCACATGAACAACTGCCTGAACGCTTGAACTCGGTTTTGCAGGTGATTTATTTAGTATTCAACGAAGGGTATTCAGCCTCTTCGGGGCATGTATTAGCGCGGCATGATCTTTCTGCAGAAGCGATTCGTCTCGGCAAACTCCTCATGGAATTATTATCTTCAGAACCGGAAATCCTGGGAATAGTGGCGCTCATGCTGTTACAAGATTCCCGGCGTGCGGCGCGGACGACGAGCGAAGGTGACTTGATCTTGCTCAATGAACAAGATCGCGCGCTCTGGGATCGGGATCAGATCAGCGAAGGTGTGGCGCTTGTGAAGTGCGCGCTTAGCTTGTCCGGTTTCGGTGCTTATACCGTGCAAGCCGCTATTGCTGCGGTACACGCCGAGGCGCCCAGCGCTGACAAGACGGATTGGCGGGAAATTACGGGTTTGTATGATGTGTTGTTGCGCATTTATCCATCCCCTGTGGTCGAATTAAATCGAGCAGTCGCGATTGCGATGCGTGATGGGCCGGAAGCAGGGCTGGCGCTGATTGAAGTGTTAATTTCGCAGGGACAGCTTGAAGACTATCATTTTCTTTATGCCGCCCAGGCGGATTTTCATCGCAGACTCGGTCAAACTGATCAAGCCATCCTAGCCTATCAACACGCTTTAAAACTTGCGCAACAGGAGCCCGAGCGGCGGTTTCTACAAAAAAGATTGGCTGAGTTACACAATAAATAAAAACAGTGTCGATTTAGCGCGCTGCCGATCGACTATTCGTTGTATTCAATCCTTTCCTGTCCTGTCAAAATTAGGAGCTCACCATGAAATACCTCTGTTTGATTTGCGCCGAAAAAGTTATGGAACAAATGCCGCAAGCCGATGCGGATGAACATTACGAAGAGTACCGTGAATTTACCAGTAACATTCGTAAGAGCGGACATTTTGTCGATTGCAACCGGTTATTGCCGCCGTCCGCAGCCATTACGATCAGGGTGCGCAAAGGCAAAATTTCCAGTATGGATGGCCCCTTCGTTGAAACGAAAGAACAACTTGGTGGTTATTATGTCATTGAAGCGCGCGATCTGAATGAAGCCATCCAGGTTGCGGCTAAAATACCGGGCGCTGCGCGCGGTTGTGTGGAGATCCGGCCGATTGCTAATGATGCGCAGACCCTGGACGTGCTTGGATTAGATTGAACTAATCGCTAGCTTCTAAAAAAATCTCATCAACCGGAGAAATGCATGAAATACCTATGTCTCGTTTATAGTGAAGAAAGTTTGCTCGACACCATGCCGGACAGTGATTGTCTTGAGTACGATGAAAGTATTCGTAAATCCGGACATTGTTTGGCTTCCGAAGCCCTGCAACCGGTGCATACCGCGACAACGGTCAGAGTACGTGACGGTAAAGTCAGTATTACGGATGGCCCATTTGCTGAAACCAAGGAGCAATTGGCCGGTTTTTATCTGATAGACGCCAGCCATTTGGACGAAGCCATTGAGCTGGCCGCCAAAATTCCTCCCGCGCAAGTCGGCAGTATCGAAGTCAGACCGATACGGCCGATCCGGGAAATGGCGCGGCAGGGAAAATAGGGGATTTGCCGGTTTTCTGCCCCCGGAAGCTTCTAGATCAAAAAGATTTCCAGATTGTCGATTTATCCAGTTTTCATTCGACTAATAGACAGAGTCGAACTGCATTAGGAAACATCAGCAGACAGGCTCAATTTATCAATTCTGAGGAGATATCAATTGCGTTACATGATCATAGTCAAAGCGACCAAAGATTCGGAAGCGGGCGTCATGCCCGGTGAGGAGCTCCTCGACGCGATGGCCAAGTTCCATGAAGAATTAGCGGCAGCAGGGGTTTTGTTGGATGGAACCGGATTGTAACCCAGTTCTAAAGGCTGGCGTATCCAATACCGCGGGAGTAAACGCATGCTGATTGATGGTCCCTTCGCTGAAACCAAGGAACTCATCGCCGGGTACACGCTGATTCAGGTCGCGACGAAAGCCGAAGCCGTCGAATGGACCCAGCGCTTTCCCAATCCTGCCGGTGAAGGGAATGACACGGAAATTGAAGTACGGCAATTATTCGAACTGGATGATTTTGAGCCAGGCGATACCATTAACCGATTCCGAGATCTCGAAGAGAGCAAGAACAGTTAATTTCTAATCTAAGGAGAACTTTTATGTCCCAAGTAAAACCTGTCCCTGAGGGGATGCATACCGTTACCCCACACTTGGTTTGTGCAGACGCCGCCAAGGCGATTGCATTTTATCAACAAGCTTTCAATGCTACTGAAATGATGCGGATACCAGGCCCCGGTGGCAAACTGATACATGCCTGTGTGCGGATTGGTGATTCACTCGTGATGCTGGTCGATGAAAATCCGCAATGGGGATGTCTCGGTCCGCTCGCATTAAAAGGCTCGCCCATAACGATTCATTTGCAAGTCGGAGACGTCGATGCGGTTTTTGATCAAGCGGTTAAAACCGGAGCAAAAATTACCATGCCGGTCGCAGACATGTTCTGGGGCGATCGCTACGGAAGGGTGGAAGATCCGTTCGGACACCACTGGGCGATCGCGACGCATATTCGCGATGTCAGTCCGGAAGAGATTCGTCAGGCCGCAGCGGTTGAATGCATCGGTTAAAGCGTCAATGTCCTAATATAACGTGATGATTATAGGAGAACCCAATGGCAAAGTATGTGGATGGTTATGTGATTCCAATTGCACAGAGTAACTTGGATGATTACAAAAAAATGGCCGAATTGGCGGGAGCGATTTGGAAAGAGCATGGTGCGCTGGAATATATCGAATGCACCGGAGATGATCTCGATCAGAAAGAATTGGTTTCATTTAAACAAGCAGCAAATGCCAAGGAGGGTGAAACCGTTATTTTTTCATGGATTGTATTTGAATCAAAAGAACATCGTGATCGGGTCAATCAGGCCGTCATGGCTGACCCGCGTTTGCAGGAAATGATGAATCCAGATACCGGGCCTTTCGACTGCAAGCGAATTGTCTATGGTGGTTTTAAAACAATGGTTGAATTTTAATTCATTCCATTCCTCCCCAAATTTTTAACGAACGTTCTATAAGGAGAAAGCTATGAAGTACTTGCGATTGGTTTTGATGATGGTGTTTCTTGTGCTGCTGACAACGAGTGCGATTGCAAATGACCAAAAGAGCAGCAAGCCCATGAATCCTGAAGAAATGATGGAAGTATATACGAAACTCGCTACACCTGGAGAGCCGCACAAGCTATTGGCGAGTATCGCTGGTAGCTGGATAACCAGAACGAAAGAATGGGTTGATCCTCAGAAACCACCGGTAGAGTCTACTGGCACTGTAAGCAGCCGGATGATGCTGGATGGACGTTTTTTGCAACAAGAAATCACCGGTAGTATGCATGGAAGGCCCCACACTGGGATCTGGACTATCGGATACGACAATCTGCTCAAACGCTATATTTCGACATGGATCGATACCATGAGCACGCAGATTTTTATAATGGATGGTACGGCAAGTGCGGACGGTAAGGCGATTACTTTGACCGGGCAACATGCAGAAGTGGGTGGCGGGCACATGACACATCGCGCCATCTGGAAAATTTTGAATAGCAATACCCAAGAATTTATCATGTATGGTACTTACCATGGCGGGCAGGAAATGAAGATGATGGAAGTTCTCTATATAAGAAAACAGTAGCTTGTATAAAGAGTTTTCTAGTTTCGAAACATGTGATGACGACGGCCCGAGTTAATGAAAGACGATTCGGGTTGTCACTAAAACTGTACTCTCTTAATGTTCATTAACAGCGCATTGAAAACATTTTCGAGGCAGCCGATGCAAGGCAAAAACAGGCGAAAAAGCGCAGTTTACGCTTAATAAATCAGCATTTTAAATCTGTTTTTAACACCGAAGCGGCAATGCAGATAGTTTTTCAATGGTTTTTAAACCAAATGGAATTTCTCGCGAGATAATTATCGATGCAAAAAATCAATCCTTGTTTATGGTTCGATCACCAAGCCGAAGAAGCCGCGAATTTCTACACGGCTATTTTCAGCAACTCAAAAATCAAACATATTGCTCGCTATGGCAAAGCAGGCTTCGAATTTCACGGCAAACTGGAAGGGTCGGTGATGACGGTGCAGTTTGAACTGGATGGGCAAACTTTTACTGCCCTCAACGGCGGACCGACATTCCAATTTAACGAAGCCATATCGTTCCAAGTATCCTGCAAAACGCAGGACGAGGTGGATCACTTCTGGAACAATCTCTCCCAAGGCGGCGACGAACAAGCGCAGCAATGCGGCTGGCTGAAAGACAAATTCGGCGTGTCCTGGCAGATTGTCCCGGAAGTTTTGGGTGAGTTGCTGGGCAGCGCTGATGCTGAGAAATCCCAAAGGGCGATGCAAGCCATGCTGCAAATGAAAAAGCTCGATATTGCCAAGCTTCAATCGGCTTATGACGGGTAAGAATTCAGCTCGGTAATTCAACACCCATTCAGCACTTCTCTGTGTTTTAATAATGGCTTGCTCATTATTTTTAGAAATCCACCATGTACATCCGCAAACACACCATTTTCCCCGAAGAATTTCCGGAAGCCTGGGCCTCCGATTGGGGCGAAGATGAATTCGGTCTATGGATGGCGTTTACCTACAAAGGCGTGCGGCAGGCGTTTCGTTGGTGCGAGCCGGGGACGTTTTTGATGGGGTCGCCACCAGATGAGCGGGAACGCTATGATGATGAATTGCAACATCAGGTGACTTTAACCAAAGGCTTCTGGATTGCGGATACGACGGTAACGCAAGCGCTGTGGGAAGTAGTAATGGGAGAAAATCCCAGTCATTTTAAAGGTAACGAACTTCCGGTTGAAACTGTCAACTGGGAGGATGCTCAAGCCTTTATAGCCAAAATGAACGGCCTGAAAGCAGAATTGAAATTATGCCTGCCGACCGAAGCGCAATGGGAATATGCCTGCCGCGCCGCGAGTACTGCACCATTTTGTTGGGGAGATCAGATGGACTCAACGTTGGTTAATTTTGATGGAAATTATCCATACAATAATGGCAGTCCGAGCGAATATCGGGAACAGACTATCGCAGTCAAGGAACTGCCGTGCAATGACTGGGGCTTGTACCAGATGCACGGTAATGTGCGGGAGTGGTGCCAGGATCGGTTTGGAGATTACCCGGCGGAGCCGGGTATCGATCCCACAAGGGCCGGAATCGGGCGACTCCCGCGTGCTGCGCGGCGGCTCCTGGATCGGCAACGGCAGGCGCTGCCGTTCTGCTAGCCGCCATCACTTCGATCCGTCTGTCCGCAGCGACCGCACTGGTTTCCGTCTTACCCGAGGTTATGAGCTCAAGTAGGGTGCAATACCCGGAGGGCATTGCATCAAGTAAAACAGAGCAGGCCAGCAGCCGACTGGCAGCTGCGCGGCGGAGCGCGCGGGGGACAAGCGGGGGATGGACTGCGGGATGACAGACAGTAGGGTGCAATAACCAAAAACCACCAGCGCGCCACGGCTAAACTTACTCAGACTCGAGGAGGATCTAAGCCAAGCCCAAATGAGACTATCCAGAATTTATATCGAGCACCTGTCATGGCCAGATTGCATCAAAAAATATGACAGACCCCACACACGATTCTATTGCGATCCACCGTACTGGGAGTACTGAAGGCTATGGTGTTGACTTTGGATTGGAGCAATACGACCAGATGGCAGATCTGGCCAGATCCATAAAATGCACGATGATCATATCGGTTAACGATATCCCTGAAATGAGAAAAGCATTCAGCGGACTGACCATTGATACCACTGAAATCACTTACACGGTAGGCGGAGCAAATCGATCAGCTTGCCGGTCTGAATTGATAATAAGGAATTTCTGAAAGGATGGCGTTAAAATGCAAAAGCGTTAGTGCCAAATAAAGCGAAAACTAGTATCAAATAAGGCGATTTTTTACACTGTCACGCTTTTGTCACGCTAAAGAAGCTAACCAGAGCTATAAGCCAGCTAACTCATTGAGTTAAATGGCTCCCCGACCAGGGCTCGAACCTGGGACCTGCGGATTAACAGTCCGTCGCTCTACCAACTGAGCTATCAGGGAACTGGTAAGATGCGCATGTTAACGGTTTGAAGCCTTCTGGTCAACCATCAGATCGTTTCTTGTAGAGAACAAATAAACTGTCTGGGTTTGTAGCACATGATCTGTCTGGATTATCTTTAGCCCAAGGAGGGATTGAGATGAAACGGACAGAATGGCTACAGGAGACACGGAAGATAAGGTTTGAGGAAGCATATGAAGGCTGGAGGAGTGGAGGTTTTACACAGAGGAAGAAGCGGCAATGGTGCTTGGGGTATGTGACCGTACATTTCGGCGTTACCTGGTCAGATATGACGAAGGTGGACTGGAAGCACTGATGGATAAGCGCCTGACTCAGGCTTCGCATCGTTGTGCACCCGTTGATGAGGTGATGCGGGTTAACGGAGCAATATCAAAGTTGTTATTTTAGGTTGGAATGCCAAGTGTTAAAGAAGTTGTTGAAAAACGTGGGTTATTTTCGTCCTTTTATTCGGATCGAGGCAGTCACTATTGGTATACACCGGAAGCTGGCGGCAAGGTAGACAAGAATAACCCTACTCAGTTTGGACAAGCCATGAAACGGCTGGGAATTGAAATGATTGCGGTTTATTCACCACAGGCGCGTGGGCGCAGTGAAAGCATGTTTCGCACACATCAAGAACGTTTACCAAAGGAACTAGCGCTGGCTGATATCACCGACATGGCGGCAGCAAACCAATATCTAAAGGAAGTATATTTGCCTGCTTTTAATGCTGAATTCATACAGCCTGCGGTGGTAGAAGGCTCAGCGTTTGTTCCCTGGATCGGTGAGCAACTTGAGGATTTCCTATGTGAGCGCCATGAACGCGTAGTGGGACATGACAACTGCGCCAGTTTCAACAACATCAAGCTGCAGATCCCTGCTGACCAGCATAAATGTCACTATGTGAAGGCCAAGGTGACTGTATTACGCTATTAGGATGGGAACTAGCAGTCTTGCGTTGACCACGAAAAATCGCTATTTTTGACGAAACGGGGTAGGGAATAAAACAAAATGAAAAGTTGGTGCGTAAATCCGCCGCCTCAGCTTCGCAATGAACCGCACTGTGGGTTCACTGAGTTTTAATTAAAAGCAGACAATCTATTTGCTACTCAACCGGACATTTCTATTTGTTGCCAACAGAAGCTTTGGTCATAGTTGATATGCAACTTTATCTTTCAATCTCTCATTATTTGATGCTATTTTAATTCCGGTTTTGTTTCGTTTTTTATTCCGGGTTTATTCCCTCGCTTGCACATAGACCAAAGAATTTGTGTCTCTTTACTTGAAATTACGAGAAAGAACCACTATTATTAGCACTCTTAGTGAGCGAGTGCTAATATTTATTTTTGTAATATTATGAAGCGCTAAGTGCTTCGGAAACTCATAAGAATAAAGTACAAAATACTTTGCAAATTTCGGGTTATTAATTTAATAGGAGAAAGAAGTATGAAAATTCGCCCTTTACATGATCGTGTCATCGTCAAACGATTAGAAGATGAACGTAAAACTGCATCAGGAATCGTTATTCCAGACAGTGCAGCGGAAAAACCCGATCAAGGTGAAATTCTGGCTGTAGGAAAAGGAAAAGTTGGTGATGATGGAAAAATTCGCCCATTGGAAGTCAAGGTTGGCGACAAAGTATTGTTTGGTAAATATGCTGGACAGTCTGTCAAGGTTCAAGGCGAAGAGCTTTTAGTCATGCGGGAAGAAGATATTATGGGTGTGATTGAAGGTTAAGTGTATCAATTCAATACCCTACTAAAGATAATGTTTTGAAAGATTAGGAGAAAAATTATGTCAGCAAAAGAAGTGAAATTTGGTGATTCAGCGCGCCATAGAATGGTAGCTGGTGTTAATATTTTAGCCGATGCAGTAAAGGTAACGTTAGGACCAAAAGGTCGCAATGTTGTTTTAGATCGTTCTTACGGTGCACCAACAATTACCAAGGATGGTGTTTCGGTTGCTAAAGAAATCGAACTGAAAGATAAGTTTGAAAATATGGGCGCACAAATGCTGAAAGAAGTGGCTAGCAAAACTTCTGATGTAGCCGGAGACGGTACTACCACTGCAACTGTATTAGCTCAAGCCATCGTTAAAGAAGGTATGAAATATGTTGCTGCAGGCATGAATCCAATGGATCTTAAACGCGGCATAGATAAGGCAGTTACCGCAGCCATCGGTGAATTGAAAAAACTTTCAAAACCATGTGCGACAGCCAAGGAAATTGCTCAAGTAGGCAGTATTTCTGCGAACTCAGATGATGAGATAGGCAAAATCATTGCGGATGCGATGGATAAAGTTGGCAAGGAAGGCGTGATTACTGTAGAAGATGGATCTGGATTGCAGAATGAACTGGAAGTGGTTGAAGGTATGCAATTCGATCGCGGCTATCTCTCTCCTTACTTTGTAAGTAGCGCAGAAAAGCAAATTGCTTTATTGGATAATCCTTTTGTTTTGTTGCATGACAAGAAGATTTCTAACATCCGCGATTTGCTCCCCATATTAGAACAAGTGGCGAAAGCCGGCAAACCATTGCTAATTATTGCTGAAGATGTGGATGGGGAAGCACTGGCAACTTTAGTTGTAAACAATATTCGTGGCATCCTGAAAACTTGTGCAGTTAAAGCGCCTGGCTTTGGTGATCGTCGCAAAGCTATGTTGGAAGATATCGCTATTCTAACAGGTGGGACTGTTATTGCTGAAGAAGTTGGTTTGACTTTAGAAAAAGCTACATTGAATGATTTGGGTCAAGCTAAGCGCATAGAAGTAGGTAAAGAAAATACAACGATTATTGATGGCGCAGGTGATGCTGGAAACATTGAGGGCCGTGTCAAGCAGATTCGCACACAGATAGAAGAAGCAACTAGCGACTATGATAAAGAAAAGCTGCAAGAGCGCGTGGCTAAGTTAGCAGGTGGTGTGGCGCTTATTAAAGTCGGTGCTGCTACTGAAGTTGAGATGAAAGAGAAAAAAGCGCGAGTTGAAGATGCATTGCATGCCACACGTGCAGCGGTGGAAGAAGGCGTTGTTCCTGGTGGTGGTGTGGCACTGTTACGTGCTATCCCGGCTGTCAAGCAGATTAAAGGCGACAATCACGATCAGGATGCCGGTATTAAGATTGTTTTGCGTGCTCTTGAAGAGCCATTGCGTCAGATTGTAATAAACTGTGGCGATGAGCCATCCGTTGTAGTTAATAAGGTTGCTGAAGGTAAGGGCAATTTTGGTTACAATGCAGCAACAAGCGAGTATGGTGATCTGGTGTCGATGGGTGTTTTGGATCCAACAAAAGTTACCCGTTTTGCTTTGCAGAATGCGGCTTCAGTTGCAAGTCTAATGTTAACAACCGATGCGATGGTTGCTGAATTGCCTAAAGACGAATCTGGCGCAGCTGGTGGCATGGGTGGAGGCATGGGCGGTATGGGCGGCATGGGTGGCATGGATATGTAGGTATCGGTTCCATACCTGCGCTACTCAGTATTTTGGTATAAGACAGACTCTAACATTTCGTTGGAGTCTGTTTTTTTATGTTTATTGAGCTGAATGAGGGAATAAAGATACTTATTTAGGTGTTTTATTTTTCTCTCAAAATACTTTATCGTGATAAATTCTAAATTATGAATAAATTAGAAAACTATTCGGCGCCTAAAGATCTGCTTAAAGATCGCGTAGTACTTATTACGGGGGCTGGGCAAGGTTTGGGGCGTGCTGCAGCGTTAACCTATGCAAGTTATGGAGCTACGGTGATCTTGCATGGGCGCAAAGTAAAAAAGCTGGAGTCTGTCTATGATGAGATTGAAACTATCGGTAAAGCACAAGCTCTAATTTATCCGTTGGACTTGGAACAAGCTGAAGAAGCTGATTTTGCAGTGATAGCGCAGGCCATCGAACAGCAGCTGGGACGTTTGGATGGAATTTTGCATAACGCTGCATTTCTACATGGCCTCAGTCCACTAGAAAATCAAAGTGTTGAGCAATGGCGAGCGATGCTGCAGGTTAATTTGATTACTCCTTTTGCTTTGACTAAAGCATGTCTTCCTTTGTTAAAAGCTTCTCCTGATGCCAGTGTCGTAATGACGTCAAGTTCTCACGGACATAAGCCATCAGCCTATTGGGGGGGATTCATAGTGGCGAAAGCAGGTGTTGAAGCATTAGTGAAAGTGCAAGCGGATGAATGGGAATCCATGCCAAATTTGCGAATCAATACAATTGTGCCAGGCATCGTTAACTCACCGCAGCGTGCCAAAACTCATCCAGGTGAAATTAAGCAAACGATGCGGCAACCTGAAGATTTGATGATGACTTATTTATATTTGATGGGACCAGATAGTAAAGGTGTGAGTGGACAAACAGTTCCTTGTTGCCGAGAGGATTGAATGATCTGGCTGCGGTCAATGGGATTAAAAGGTATAATCGCTTAAGCTAACATAAAAAGCGAAAGTGGCGGAATTGGTAGACGCACCAGATTTAGGTTCTGACGCCGAAAGGTGTGGGGGTTCGAGTCCCCCCTTTCGCACCAAATGGAATTTGTATGTTACCGAAAAGCTTTTTATCCGGTAATCTCAAAAAATATTGATCGGATAGTATTGTAATATATTGAAAAATATTTAATCAGCCAGGAACTTTAATGGGATCAAATGTAGAAAATCTTAGTACACTAGAACGTCGCTTTGATATTACTATTTCTCTGCAAAAACTGCAGGGTGAAATTGAAAATCGCCTAAAACGGCTAGCGAAGACAACCAAATTACATGGTTTTCGTCCTGGGAAAGTTCCATTAAGAATAATCACTCAAATGTACGGTGTGCAAGTCCAGCAGGATGTGCTAAATGATTCTATGCATAAAGAATTTCAGGATACCGTTAAGGAGCACAACCTACAGGTTGCTGGGTATCCGCGTTTTGAAGCAAAAGCTACGAATGATAACGAAACACATTATACGGTCAGCGCAACATTTGAGGTCTATCCTGAAATAGTATTAGGCGATTTAAGCGAGCAAAATATCGATCGCCCTACTGTGCAGATTGAGGAAACTGACATTGATAAAACCTTGGATATGATATGTAAACAGCGCGTGACATATGAATCGGTTAGTCGCGCAGCAAAAAAGGGAGATCGCGTCAGAATAGATTATCATGGGACTATTGGTGGTAATGATTTTCCTGGTGGAAACGCTGAAGATATTCAGTTGATAATCGGGGATGGAAAATTTCTTAAAGATTTCGAAGCTTCACTGATAGGTATGAAAGTGGGAAACAATAAATCATTTGATGTTGTTTTTCCGGATGATTATCACGGTAAAGATATCGCTGGAAAAACCGTTACATTTGAAGTAAAACTAAATGGGCTTGAAGAACCGGTATTGCCAGATGTTGATGCAGAATTTGCCAAGTTGTTGGGTATTCCCGATGGGGATATCAAAAAATTGCGAGAAGGAATACATAAAGATCTCGAACGTGAAGTTTCAAAACGAATTAGATCAAGAATTAAAGAGCAAATTATGCAAGCATTTTTAGATACTACTCGAATTGAAGCACCTAGCATTCTGATAAAGCAGGAAAAAGATAGATTGATGCAGAATGCGAGAAGTGACTTTGAAGCGCGAGGAATGAAAGCGAATGATATACCTCTTACAGCTGATCTTTTTAAAGAAAAGGCAGAGTATCGCGTAAAATTGGGTTTAATTCTGGCAGAACTTGTAAAGGTTCACGCTCTTAAAGCCACGCCAGACCAAGTTCGAAACATAATTGAAGATGCGTCGCAAAGTTATGAAAATCCAGAACAAGTAGTTAAATGGCATTACGCTTCTCCAGAGCGGTTGCAAGAAGCGGAATCATTGGCACTGGAAGAGAATGTGGTAAATTGGGCACTCGATAAAATAAAATTAATTGATAAAACAGTGACATTCGATGAGCTGATGAGGATATCCTGAAATGGTTCAACTATCTGATAACATGCGTGATCTTGAGCCTAAGAATTTGGGTTTAATTCCAATGGTGATAGAAACAAGCGGGCGGGGGGAACGTGCTTATGATATTTATTCGCGTTTATTAAAGGAAAGAGTGGTTTTTCTAGTTGGTCCTGTAACCGAAGCTACGGCCAACTTGGTAGTGGCGCAATTTTTATTTCTTGAATCTGAGAATTCAGAAAAAGACATACATTTTTATATTAATTCCCCGGGAGGTATGGTATCTGCTGGTTTGGCCATTTATGACACAATGCAGTATATTAAACCGGATGTAAGTACCTTATGTATCGGCCAAGCGGCTAGTATGGGAGCATTGCTACTAACTGCAGGAGCAAAAGGGAAACGTTATTGTTTACCTAATTCACGTGTAATGATTCACCAGCCGCTGGGAGGGTTTCAAGGGCAGGCCTCGGATATTGAAATACATGCTCGTGAAATACTATATCTTAAAGCTCGATTAAATGAGATTATGGCAAAGCATGCGGAGCGACCAGTGTCTGATTTAGATAAAGATACAGATCGTGATAACTTTATGAGTGCAGTTGAATCTGTAAATTATGGCTTAGTTGATGCAGTATTAACACATAGAGATGAAAGTCCGAATTAAGTGAAGTACTTGTAAGAAATTGTTTCAATCACGGGTATTTAAACTCGATCACTGTAGGATAATAATATGCCAGACAAAGCTAGTAGCGAGAAACTTCTTTACTGTTCTTTTTGCGGCAAAAGTCAACATGAAGTAAGGAAACTTATTGCCGGTCCTTCCGTATTTATTTGCGATGAATGTATTGATCTTTGCAATGACATCATTCGTGAAGAAATGCAAGGTGATGAAGCGACAAAATTGGTTAAGTCAAATTTGCCTGTTCCTCGTGAGATCTGTCAAATATTGGATCAATATGTAATTGGGCAAGAATCAGCAAAAAAAATACTGTCCGTAGCGGTTTATAACCACTACAAACGCCTGAAGAATGTAACAAAATCAGATGATGCTGATGATATTGAACTTTCAAAAAGTAATATTCTACTTGTCGGTCCCACTGGTTCAGGTAAAACACTGCTCGCACAGACCTTGGCTAGGCTTTTAGATGTTCCTTTTATCATGGCAGATGCCACAGCTTTGACAGAAGCAGGATATGTAGGTGAAGATGTTGAAAATATTATTCAGAAATTGCTGCAGAAATGTAATTACGATGCTGAAAAGGCGCAGCGAGGTATCGTGTACATAGATGAAATAGATAAAATTTCACGTAAATCGGATAATCCTTCGATTACACGCGATGTTTCAGGTGAGGGAGTGCAGCAGGCATTATTGAAATTAATTGAGGGAACCATTGCTATGGTCCCTCCTCAAGGCGGAAGGAAACATCCTAACCAAGAATTTATTCAAGTTGATACTACCAATATTTTGTTTATCTGTGGCGGCGCGTTTGATGGGCTAGATAAAGTGATCAGAGCACGAACCGAGAAGAGTGGGATTGGTTTTGGTGTTGATGTAAAAAATCATACTCGTAAAGATATGAATAAAGTCTTACAACAAGTCGAGCCAGAAGATTTGGTTAAATTTGGCTTGATCCCTGAATTTGTAGGGCGTTTACCTGTTGTAGCTACATTGGAAGAACTTAATGAAGTAGCACTGATTCAGATACTAACAGAACCCAGGAACGCACTCGTTAAGCAATACTGGAAAATGTTCAATATGGAAGGTGGCGTAGACCTGGAATTCCGAGAGCCTGCACTCAAGGCAATTGCGAAAAGGGCTCTGACACGCAAAACCGGAGCGCGTGGATTACGCTCAATTCTGGAAGAAATATTGCTGGATATTATGTACGAGCTCCCGTCATTAGAAAATGTTTCTAAAGTCGTCATTGACTATAATTCGACTAATGATGATATTAAACCGATACTGATTTATTCTGATCAACCCAAGGTTGCCAAACGATCCAAATAATTAGCTAGAAATCTAATCAATATTATTTAAGTTGATAAGTTGCTAAGATGGATTGGCGCGTCGTTGAAAAACGTAATCAAGGGCAGCCAATGATAGGCAGAAACAGGAGAGAAAGTGCAGTTTATATATATTAAATGAATACTTTATCCTATTCTTAATTCATAAACGGCAATATAGATCTTTTTCCCTTGGCTTGTAGATTTTAAGATAATGAGATTGTTTCTTGTCGTCTCTCAGACTTAAGTTCATTAATCGTGCTATTAAAAGCAAATATGCATATTTAATACCTCTATTTAAGTATTGTGCGTGGCAGATATATGCTAGTGTATATTGTATTTCCACCTTGAATTTCTGATTAGTACATATATATTATCAATCAGTTGTGAATTTTATAAATGAGTAAATATGATTTCTTTGATCGAGAATTCTGAGCAATTAATACTGCCTCTCCTGCCATTGCGTGATGTGGTTGTTTTTCCGCATATGGTAATACCATTATTTGTAGGTAGGCAGAAATCTATTAAAGCACTTGAACTTGCAATGGAGTCGAATAAAAATATTCTACTTGTTGCTCAAAAAGTAGCGTCTAAAGATGACCCTGCACCTGAGGATCTCTATAACGTATGTAGTATAGCGAGCTTATTACAGATGCTTAAACTGCCTGATGGCACAGTTAAGGTCCTGGTAGAGGGGAATTGTCGTGCTCGCATTCTCGATTTAATCGATTCTGAAACTCATCTCTCTGGAAGAGCATCGCAAGTATTATTTGATATAACAGAAAACCCTGAAGCAGAAGCTATGCGGCGGGCCATTCTGACCCAGTTTGATCAATATGTAAAACTTAACAAAAAAATTCCACCAGAAATTATCACTTCGTTGGGTGGCATAGATGATGCTGGACGACTAGCCGACACAATTGCCGCTTACTTGCCATTAAAGCTTGAGCAAAAACAGGAAATTCTTGAAATTTTTGATGTATCCAAACGTCTGGAGCACTTGCTGAGTTTGTTGGAAACCGAATTAGATATCCTGCACGTAGAAAAACGTATCCGCGGTAGAGTTAAACGGCAGATGGAAAAGAGCCAGCGTGATTACTATCTAAATGAGCAAGTAAAAGCAATCCAGAAAGAGTTAGGCGAAGGTGAGGATGGTGCAGATATAGATGAAATTGAGAAAAAGATCAAATCTGCTCAAATGTCAAAAGAAGCATACACTAAAGCTGAATCAGAATTAAAAAAACTTCGCTTGATGTCTCCAATGTCTGCGGAAGCGACAGTAGTGCGTAATTACATTGACGCACTAGTAGCACTTCCTTGGAAAAAGAAGAGTAAAATCAATCATGATTTAAAAGCGGCAGAGACAGTGCTTGAGAAGGATCACTATGGTTTAGAAAAAGTCAAAGAACGGATTGTTGAATATCTGGCTGTTCAGCAACGTGTAAACAAGATGAAGGCACCGATTCTATGCCTTGTCGGGCCACCAGGGGTCGGTAAGACTTCACTAGGCCAATCAATTGCACATGCTACGAACAGAAAGTTTGTGCGCATGTCACTGGGTGGCGTACGAGATGAAGCTGAGATACGAGGCCATAGGAGAACTTATATCGGATCAATGCCAGGAAAGATATTACACAATATGAGTAAAGTTGGCGTTAAGAATCCTTTATTTCTACTTGATGAAGTAGATAAAATGGGTATGGATTTTCGTGGAGACCCTTCTTCTGCCTTACTAGAGGTTCTTGATCCAGAACAGAATAATTCTTTTGTGGATCATTATATTGAAGTGGAATATGATTTGTCAGATGTTATGTTTGTGGCAACTGCAAATACACTAAACATCCCTCCCGCTTTACTTGATCGTATGGAAGTAATCCAGTTATCAGGGTATACAGAAGATGAGAAACTGAATATTGCTATACGTTATTTATTAACCAAACAGATACGCAATCATGGTCTCGAGGAAAATGAGTTGGCCGTTTCAGATTCTGCTTTGCGGGATATTGCTCGTTATTACACAAGGGAAGCGGGTGTAAGGGCAATGGAACGAGAAATCTCAAAGATCTGTCGGAAAGCTGTAAAAGCGATGTTGCTTAAAAAGGGAAAAAGCAAAGTAATCGTTACATCCCGTAATCTGGACAAATTCTTGGGTGTAAGACGATTCACATATGGAATTGCAGAAGAAAAAAATCAAATAGGGCAGGTAACTGGGTTGGCTTGGACAGAAGTAGGTGGTGAATTATTGACTATTGAAGCTGTAGTATTACCTGGAAAAGGAAAAACTATTACTACCGGAAAATTGGGCGAAGTGATGCAGGAGTCTATTCAGGCTGCACTTTCTGTAGTTAGAGGACGTTCTTACCTATTAGGTATCGCGGAAGACTTTTATCAAAAGAATGATATTCATATACATCTTCCAGAAGGTGCAACACCTAAGGATGGACCAAGCGCAGGTATTGGGATATGTGTTGCGATGGTGTCGGTTCTGACAGATATTGCTGTGAGAGCGGATGTGGCTATGACAGGAGAGATTACTTTAAGAGGTGAAGTGCTTCCGATAGGCGGATTAAAGGAGAAACTATTGGCAGCACATCGAGGTGGAATTAAAGCCGTGATCATACCTGAAAAGAATGTAAAGGATTTAGCTGATATTCCTTCAAATGTAAAGAGTCAACTGACTATTTATCCCGTCAAATGGATAGACCAAGTGCTTGATTTAGCATTGGAGCACAAGCCAGAGAGGCTATCTGCTGCTATTGCTCAACCAGCTTTACAGTCAGCTAGTGAGGAAAAACTAGTGGAATCCCTAATTAAACATTAAGTTATATATTATTTTTTTGTAAAAAATATATGTGGATTCAATTTCGAAGTGCAACGCCTAACGGTGGTTTGGTGTAGTACACCCTCTTCCCGAAGAATACCTCAAACGGGGTTCTGAATCCAAGCGCCTTGCGTGGCCAATGGTTGAGTTTATCTACCGCTTACTGCACTTGTCCTTGGGTAACCCAAACAATTCAATCCCTTTGGGAAATTACTGCTGCAGCAGCCCATTGTTGTTCTCATTCAAGCCACGCTCTCATGAATGTTCAGGGTGGGCGAAATAAACACCCGCATCGAGTTCCGCTGCGATGTGGTTTCGTGTTCCGCAAATTCCTTCCCGTTGTCGATCATGGTGTAGTACTTGCCTTTATGGGGGCGAAGCAGTCGCGTTACCGCTGCTGTTACCCCGATGCATGTTAGTCGGGCACTTAGGCTGCCAGAATGTAGCGCGACCTCCTCTCGGCCAATGTAACCAATGCTCCTTGATGGTTCTTGCCGATCACGGTGCCGCCCTCCCAGTCGACTATAAGACTCTTCTGATCCACAATCTCCGAACGCTCGTCAATGCCGATTCGGTTCTTGATTGTGCCTCGGAGCTCTTGTGACCACTCGCGTAACATTTTCTGCGTGACTTCTGGCCGCGCAGGTGCCGCCAAAGGTCACCACCCCGCTAGCTATAGTCAAGTCTGGTGTATAGAGAGAGAGCTTTGCACGGCTAGAGTCATTTTCAGGTGCGGATAATATGATAATGTTTTTAATCATATTATTAAGTTAATTAATATGAGTTTTTCAGAGTTTGATGTCACCCGCCGCACTCGCAAAGGAAATTTTCTCAATCAAATCGATTACCTGATTGATTGGACACCGATAGAAAAAGCAATCGCTGAACATTACTCCCCCACATTTGATGCCGCAGGCCGTCCTGCCTATTCCGGTCT
>NZ_JAIEME010000104.1 GCF_019752415.1 Nitrosomonas sp. | reverse complement strand
TCACCTCTACTGTCCCCTGCCTAAAATTTAAGCAGGATACGTGAAATTACCTGGTCAATTTTCAACCGGTACAATCAGGCTTTTCTGGTCAATTTCCGACCGGCGTCAACACTTTTAACAATTGCGGATGTAAGCGGATCTCCCTCGCCAGTGCCGCATAACTTTTAGCAATCTCCCGCGATTCTCCAGTGACTGTATCGCCCAAGATCAAGGTGGCGATAGTGTGTTCTTGAAAATAATTTGCTGATGCGAGCAATGATTGATAGGCGCTTGCAATAATTCTGTTTTCAACACGAGAGAAAATCAAGGAACCGGGTTTAGGTGTTTCACTGGCAGTGCGTACTATTCCTTTAAGTAAAGTTTTCCTAACCGCTGGCGGTACATTCAGATGGTATTGATCCAGCACGGCAAGCGCATCAGAACAGGTGCTTGGGTCAGGTGAGCAAGGGCCAGAAGCAATATGTGTCGCTTCATCGCCGGTAACATCAGAAATAATTAATGCCAGTATGGGGGCTTTGCAAGCCGCAGCAAGCCGGCCGCCCTGAATAGCAGACAAGTGTTTGCGGACGGTGTTAATCTCCTGGATACGGGCTCCACACCAAAGTAACTGGTGGGTGACTTCTTTAAGTTCCGGTAATGAGATACCTTCGACTGGCAGAGAAAGCAGGCTGGATCCTCCACCACTGAACAAACAGAGTAATAGATCATCAGATTTTAATGCTTTCACCGCGGCCAAAATTTCTCGTGCTGCCTGCTCTCCATTTTCATCGGGAATCGGATGACCGGCCTCAACCACCTTAATGTTTTGGGTGGGTAATTTATGCCCATAACGCGTGACTACAAAGCCATCGAGTGGAGCAGAAGACGGCCAGGCGTTCTCAACCGCCAACGCCATAGCAGCGGACGCTTTGCCAGCACCGACAACGAGCGTACGGCCTTTAGGGGGATCGGGCAGATGTTGCGGTACGATGTGAGCCGGATCGGCTGTTTTAACCGCAACTAAAAAACTTTCCAGCAAATAGCTGCGCGGATTCATTTTGTCAACATAGATTGCAAGTAATGGCCTGTGAAACTGTTTTTATTCACCGCGATTGCTTCGGGTGTGCCTTCTGCAATGATGCATCCGCCGCCTTCGCCACCTTCCGGTCCCAAATCAATAATCCAGTCGGCCGTTTTGATGACATCCAGATTATGCTCAATCACCACCACGGTATTACCATGATCACGCAATCTGTGTAAAACTTTCAAGAGCAGATCAATATCCTGGAAATGCAGGCCGGTTGTGGGTTCATCGAGAATATACAGGGTGCGTCCCGTATCGCGTTTGGACAGTTCCAGTGATAGTTTTACCCGTTGTGCTTCACCACCGGAGAGTGTCGTGGCAGATTGTCCCAAGGTGATGTAGCCGAGACCAACTTCCAATAGTGTTTGTAATTTTCGCGCGACTACGGGTACTGGGGTAAAAAATTCAGCTGCTTTCTCCACAGTCATTTGCAGAATTTCATTGATATTTTTACCCTTATACTGAATTTCCAGCGTTTCCCGGTTATATCGCCGGCCATGGCATACGTCACAGGTAACATAAATATCCGGCAGGAAATGCATTTCCACTTTGATTACGCCATCGCCTTGACAAGCTTCGCATCGCCCGCCTTTGACATTGAAAGAAAAACGGCCGGGGGCATAACCGCGTTCTCGCGCCTGTGGCACACCGGCAAACAATTCCCGGATGGGGGTAAACAATCCGGTGTAAGTTGCCGGATTGGAGCGCGGCGTACGCCCGATGGGGCTTTGATCCATATTGATCACCTTATCGAAAAAAGCTAGGCCGTCAATTTGCTGATAAGGCGCTGGTTCGGCATTACTGGCGTAAAGGTGACGGGCTACCGCACGATGTAGTGTTTCATTAATAAGCGTAGACTTTCCGGATCCCGAAACGCCTGTGACGCAGACAAATAATCCTACTGGCAGGTTAAGTGTGACATTTTTGAGATTATTACCGGATGCGCCATCAATTCGGAGCATTCGATCTTGATCGGGTTCGTGGCGTTTCTCCGGTATTGAGATTGATAATTTGCCAGATAAGTATTTGCCAGTCAGAGAATCACTGTTTTCCTGGATAGCTTGCGGACTGCCCTGAGCGACAACGAAGCCACCATGCTCTCCAGCACCAGGCCCCATGTCGACCACATAATCCGCAATTTGTATGGCATCTTGATCGTGCTCAACCACAATGACGCTATTGCCGAGATCACGCAGATTTTTAAGCGTATCCAGTAGGCGCCCATTATCACGTTGATGCAATCCGATGGAAGGTTCATCCAAAACGTACATGACGCCAGTCAGGCCGGAGCCAATTTGACTGGCGAGCCGTATGCGTTGGGATTCACCACCTGACAGCGTATCAGCCGAGCGATCCAAGGACAGGTAATCCAATCCCACATTATTGAGAAATTGCACACGGCTGGAAATTTCCTTGATGATGCGCTCGGCAATGGCGTGTTTGTGACCCGTTAATTCAATTTGGTCAAAAAACAGTTTGGCCTTTTTCAACGGAAAAGCGCTGATTTCGTAAATTGCTTGTCCAGCAACATGCACATGACGGGCAGCTTGGCATAAACGTGTGCCGTGGCATTCCGGGCAAATTTGCGCATTGAGATATTTTGCTAGCTCCTCGCGAACCGTTTGTGATTCCGTTTCCTTATAGCGACGTGTCAGATTGGGAATAATGCCTTCAAAAGCATGCGTTTCTTGCTGCTTACGGCCACCTTCCGTTAAATAGGAAAAATGTATTTTTTCTTTGCCTGAGCCATACAGAATGATGTTGCGAATAGGCTCATCCAGATTCTCGAACGGGATTTCCAGATCAAATTCATAATGTTTTGAGAGCGCTGTTAGCAGCTGAAAGTAAAATTGATTGCGCCGATCCCAATTTTTTACCGCACCTGAAGCCAGTGAGAGATGCGGGAAGGCTACTACGCGTGCGGGATCAAAGAAAGTGATTTGACCCAGACCATCACACTTATTACAGGCACCCAATGGATTATTGAATGAAAATAATCTGGGTTCTAGTTCAGACAGGGAATAACTGCACACAGGACAGCTAAATTTAGCAGAAAAAAGATGTTCATAACCCGTATCCATTTCAACCGCTAAAGCGCGGCCTTCGGAATGGCGCAATGCCACCTCAAATGATTCAGCAAGCCGCTGTTTGGCATCCGGAGAAACTTTTAAGCGATCAACAACAACTTCAATCGTATGCTTTTTGGTTTTTTGCAACTTGGGTAAAGCATCAATTTCATACACTTCTCCGTCAATCCGTAAGCGAATAAAACCCTGCGCACGAAGTTCATCAAACAAATCGGCTTGTTCACCTTTACGTTCGACAATTAGTGGCGAAAGGATCATTAAACGCGTATCAAGCGGGAGTTGCAATACATGATCGACCATTTGCGAGACGCTTTGTGCTGTCAAGATAATGTTGTGTTCGGGGCAATGCGGATCGCCCACGCGGGCAAACAGCAAGCGCAAATAATCATGGATTTCAGTGACTGTTCCTACTGTCGAGCGGGGATTATGCGAGGTTGCTTTTTGTTCGATAGCGATAGCCGGGGAAAGACCCTCGATCAAGTCTACATCCGGTTTCTCCATGAGTTGAAGGAACTGTCTTGCATAGGCTGAAAGTGATTCCACATAGCGGCGTTGGCCCTCCGCATAGAGCGTATCGAACGCGAGTGAAGATTTGCCTGATCCTGACAGTCCAGTAATGACGACGAGCTTGTTACGTGGCAGATTTAGACTGATGTTTTTCAGATTATGGGTGCGTGCACCACGTATTTTTATGGATTCCATTAGCTATCTATGTATGAGTCAACCTGCTAATATACCCAACTTTTTGGAAATATCACAACCTGATTCATGTCTGCTTCGTCTTCATCTGAAAAAATGTCCCCAGCAGAACTGCGCGCGACCATCGGTTTGGCCGGTGTTTATGGCTTGCGGATGTTTGGATTATTTATCATTCTGCCGGTATTTGCTTTTTATGCTGAGGATTTGCCTGGCGGGAATAACTACACACTGATTGGTATCGCCCTAGGGGCATATGGCTTAACACAAGCCATTTTGCAGATTCCTTTCGGCTGGTTGTCTGATCGTATTGGACGTAAACCTGTTATTTATTTGGGTCTGATTTTATTTGCGGTTGGCAGTCTGGTTGCTGCTCTTGCAATAGATATTTACTGGGTGATATTTGGCCGCATTATTCAAGGCGCTGGTGCAATCTCGGCTGCAGTGATGGCCCTTGCTGCGGATCTTACGCGCGAAGAGCATCGTACCAAAGCAATGGCTACAATCGGTATGACCATTGGTACCGTTTTTGCTATTTCTTTAATTGTTGCTCCTGTTCTGAACCAGTGGATTGGCGTTCCAGGAATTTTTGCCATGACCGGTGTATTAGCGCTTCTGGCAATGATTGTGGTGAAGAAAATAATTCCTGATCCGCAAATCAGTCGTTTTCATTCTGATACGGAAGCATCGGCTGCAAGTTTTGGCAGTGTATTGCGTGATACACAGTTGTTGCGCTTAAATTATGGTATTTTTGCTCTCCATGCCACATTGATGGCGCTATGGCTGGTTGTGCCACTTACATTACGTAAAGCGGGAATGGCGGCGGATAATCATTGGCAGATTTATTTGCCCGTTTTACTTTTGTCTATTGTATTTATCATCCCGGCGATTATCTATGCTGAGAAAAAAGCTCAGCTAAAATTTGTATTTATTGCAGCGATTGCTTTATTGCTGATTGGACAAGTGCTTCTGGCAACTACCTTTGATTCTATCTGGGGTACAGCGATTGCGTTATTGGTTTTCTTCACAGCATTCAATTTACTGGAAGCTAGCTTGCCATCTTTGATCTCAAAGATTGCACCGGTTGGTGCAAAGGGAACCGCAATAGGGATCTACAGTAGTACTCAGTTTTTGGGTGCTTTTGTAGGTGCAGCAGTAGGCGGCTACCTATTTGGAAATTATGGAAGCTCTGCGTTATATTCCTTTTGTGGACTGTTACTCATCGTATGGTTAATACTTGCTGTAACGATGAAAGCTCCGGCAGCCGTGCGTTCCAAGATGTATCATGTGCAAGAAATGGATTTAAATAAATCAAAAGAATTGTCACGTGAGCTTGCAGCAATACCGGGTGTGTATGAAGCTTTGGTATTGGCTAATGAGAGAGTAGCCTATCTGAAAGTTGACATGAAAGGTTTTGATGAAGAAAAAGTGATTAAATTGCTAGGAGAGGAGACATAAATGGCATCAGTCAATAAAGTTATACTCATTGGTAACCTGGGCAAAGACCCGGAAACTCGTTACATGTCAAATGGAGATGCGGTAACGAATATTACATTGGCAACGACGGATACCTGGAAAGACAAGAATGGTGAGAAACAGGAAAAAACTGAATGGCATCGCGTAACCTTTTACCGCAAGCTCGCAGAAATTGCTGGCGAATACTTAAAGAAAGGCCGGCCTGTTTATATTGAGGGCAGGTTGGAAACCCGGAAATGGACTGATAAAAATGGTGTAGAACGTTATACGACGGATATTATTGCAAACGACATGAAAATGTTGGGCAATCGATCAGCAAGTGGTAGTTTTGAGTCACCTGATCATGAAGAAGACAATTCTGCTCCGAACCGGTCTTCTTCAGGTAAGAGTGCTGGTGGATTTGATGATATGGATGATGATATCCCGTTTTAGTCGAATAACTGAATTAACGTTTGTCAGGTAACCGAAGTACTCCCGTCCGGGGTTCTACCGTGGGGATATCTGATTGACGACGAGAGGGTGATGAAAACTCAATACTTTCTATATTGCCGCCAATCTCTCTGGCTATGTTTCTGAACTCAAGTGCTAGCATACATTTTGGAACAATAAATGTTTGCTTAAATCCAGACTTGAAGTGAACAAGAATTTTCATAACTCTATTCCAGGTAAATTTTATTTAATCAAAGGTTAATTAATAGATTTGCAGCAATGAAGCTGTTTCTACGACCTAAAAAAAATAAACTTTAGAATATTCTGTTATGGTTATTTATCCTAAATTTCCTAATCGCTTATAGAATCTCTTTGAGAAAGTAAGGATTTATTGAGCCTCTGGTTCTTAGTCGAAGGTTTCTTTTGTAGCGATAGTGGCTAATATATGGATTCCGGTGTCGAAAGTATCTACTTCTGAACGATCCAGCAATACGCAAGGTTTGCCGGAATGCAGGCAGTAATGTTTAACAATAAAGAAAGCATTATGGTTAACACAATCAACCGGGCAAATTATCAAGTCAGTGTCTTCCAGGAGTTTGGGTAAATTATCTAGGCGATCATTGGTATCTCCATGAAATGCAATGAAGCTGCCACAGGAGTTTTCTATTAGACGTCTGTATTCCGGATAAAGTTTGATGCGTCCACCTACACATAGCACAGATCTTCCAGCTAAATGCTTTCTGTTACTACTCGCATTATTTTGATTGGTACTGTTAGTATTAGTGTTGCCCGATTTAACCAGGAGTGGGGTTTTGACCAAGGGTGCCCAGTCGATAACAGAAAAGCTTTTACGCGAAGACGGAGTAGCCTTGGTTATCTTCTGAACAAGGCAATTGAATGCCAACTTAAATAAACTGATAATTTCACAGATTAACAGGTATTTACCTAGGCTGAAGATCAGCCAAAGTAAATTGTGCAAACAGCGCGTTGAGAAGTCGTCCCTGTATGTAGGATCAGGGGAAGGATAGTGAGAAGTAGTACCTGATGAGGTAGCTAAAGCCAGTTTCTTTAGAAAGTTCATAATCGAATCTCCTATACAAATCATCAGCGAATAAAAAATTGGCTGGCTGACCTGATAGGACAGGCTGGCTGGCTGAGTGTGCCGCTGGAGAAGGAGGAGAGAACTCCAGCGGCAAGGGAAAGCTATATTTGGCTTTGTAGCCAGTTATGGATACCAATTTTTTGCATGACGGCCAGCTGGGTTTCTAACCAGTCAATATGTTCTTCAGTATCTTCTAAAATACGTTCAAAAATTTCCCGTGAGACATAATCTTGTGCTGCTTCACAAGCAGCTATTGCTGCAAGCAAGGTCTCCCGTGAGATATATTCAAGTTTAAGATCGCATGCGATACATTCTTCAGCGGTTTCACCAATCATTAATTTGCCGAGATCTTGTAAATTTGGCAGGCCTTCCAATAAAAGAATCCGTTCAATCAGTACATCAGCATGTTTCATTTCTTCACAAGACTCTTCGAATTCGTGTTTCCCAAGACTGTTAAACCCCCAGTTCTTGTACATGCGAGCGTGAAGAAAGTATTGACTAATGGCAGTCAGTTCATGCTGTAGCTGCTGATTCAGCCAGCGAATAATATCTACGTTACCTTTCATTTTTAGCTCCTAAGACAAATAGCTTGTTTATGTGTTGGATTCAGAAGAAAAGATATCGCCCTGGTATTTTACGCTTTGCTTGCTTGGCGCCACCTTTGCATGATGGCCCTAACATTTTTCCACTAAATACCCAGCATAAATCCAAATCATACATCTGCTTAACTACACAGTTCATGATGGGTTCACGCGTAGCGATACCGGTGACAACTTGCAAGCATAAATATACATGATATGTGTCTTTTATCTACTATTTGTTCAGAATTAATTTGCCATTCCGTGTACGGCGTAGTGAGTATTGTTCGCCTTTATGCAGAATAAATACGATATCGCCATTCCTGAATAAGGCATCGCTGTCAATCAATGTACTTAAATCTGGTAGCCCAGGTTGAAGTAAATTTTTTATTTTAGTTTGGGGTAATTTTAAAATATCCATCTTAGGTCATAAATGGTAATGAGAATGATTCTCATTATAGCTATTATTTTAATAGCACGCAAGATTTAAATAACAGATTGTTAAAATAAGATATGCATACACTAAGTTGTCCTCATAGTTGCAGCATAATGAGATTCTTAATTAGCTTGTTAAGCATGGGTGGAATTCCATCAGGCTATATTGGTGGTGCTGATTGATATGTGTATACTAAACATACTTTTTCCTATTGCAAGCTATTGAGACACATGAGGAAAGGATGCTGTATCCTACATTGATAAACTAACGGCTTTGAACTCACAATACGGATGATCGAACGGCGAAATTTCTATCGAATTCTTCATGTCCAACCGGACGCACCGATGACGGTGATCAAGGAGAGTTACCGCGTATTGCTGCAAAAACTTAAAATTCATCCTGATCTCGCTGGTCCGGATTTGAACGAAAGCTTACTCGCTATTGCCTATAATACGCTGCGTGATCCGCTTAAGCGAGCTGCTTATGATCTTGATTTGTTGAAGCGTTATCATATTAAAACGCTCAGTCAGGGAGCATTTGGTTTGAATACGAATTTCGAAGTTGAGATAGATAAACAGAAGCATGAACGATCTGTACAACTGAATCAACGTAATTATTATCGAATTCTTCAGGTTCAGCCTGATGCGCCTATCACTACGATTACGGCAAGTTATCAAGCGCTAAGGAAGAGTTCATCGCAAGAAATTGCATTACTTGATGAAGCTTACCGGGTTCTTTCTAATCCTGACGCGCGGAAGCAGTATGATGCTATTTTAGTTGGCATCTTGTTCCAAGCCGCTGCGAAATCTGACCACCAAAATACTAATTTACCAGGGCTTCCAGTCCAAGTTAAAAGTACGCCACAGTTTGCTATAGAGTCGTATCGGGCAGTGATTACACACTACTGTTCCTTTTGTAAGACGCCGTATGTGCCACAAGCAAATATCTATCAAAGTGAAGGCTGTCTGGAGTGCGCAAGCCCATTGCTTGTTTTGCAGCATGAGAATTTTGAAACATCGCGCCGGACAATGATGCGGATCAATATCAGGGGTGCATTTGTGTTTTACCTATTTTGGCCGGGTAGACCTTGTCAAGGCACATTTCAGGATTTGTCACCCACAGGAATTCGCTTCTTTACCGAGATGATGCTTGATCCAAATGATATTATAAAAATCGATGCGCCTAATTTTCAGGCGGTGGCTGAAGTAACGCATAAACGCAATGAAGGTGGAAGGATTTCTGTTGGAACACGCTTTATTGCCGTGAAATTTGATCAGCAGCATGGGAGTTTTGTCAAAGTACAGGTCTGAGTCTAGCCATATTGAAATGTTGGTTTTCCTTTGAAGCTGGTTTTCTTGGAGCAGATTAAATTAAGTTAACCGGTATTTTGAAATATGCAATTCCGTTTGTTTCAACCGGTGGTAATTTTCCAGCTCGGATGTTTACCTGTATAGAAGGTAGCAGCAAATTGGGCATTTCCAGCGCCGCATCGCGTTTGCTGCGCATTGCTAAAAATTCATTTTCATTGATACCATCGTGTACATGAATGTTATGGAGACGTTGCTGTGCAACTGTACTTTGCCACGCAGCAGTGCGATTGGCAGGTGGATAATCATGGCACATAAATAACCTTGTTTCCGGCGGAAATGCCAGTAATTTTTGGATGGACTTAAATAACTGACTTGCATCGCCACCTGGAAAGTCTGCCCGTGCAGTACCAATATCTGGCATGAAAAGCGTATCACCGACAAAGATGGCATCATCAAATTGGTAAGCCGTATCAGCAGGCGTGTGACCGGATACGGAGATGGCCCTAGCCGTTAATTTCCCAACCTGAAATTGCTCGTTTTCCTTAAACAAGTGATCAAAATAATGGCCATCTGGAATAAACTCATCATTGAGATTGAGAATTTTCTTGAAAGTTTCCTGCACGACAGGAATATTACTGCCGATACCAGTTTTTCCGCCTAATCGATTCTTAAGATAATCTGCGGATGATAAATGATCGGCGTGCGCATGCGTTTCAAGTATCCATTCAACCGATAAGCGGTGTTCGTGAATAAATGCAACCAATTTGTCAGCCGAGCGCGTACTTGTTCTACTTGATTTGGGATCGTAATCCAGGACTGGATCAATAATGGCGCAAATGCCGCCTGGTTCATCAAAAACAATATAACTGACAGTCCAGGTTGCTGGATCAAAGAATGCATTGATATTTGGTTTCATTTTATTTTTCTGCCAATTTAGTCGAAATAATTATATATAAACTATAAGTGATATCCGTTTAAGTGAGCCGCTGAAACGATAGAGTCTTGTGCTGCAAAGGTTCTCCGAGAAAATATTTTGGTGCCGATTTAAAATCATATTTTGCAAATTTTGCGCGGCAATATTCCAGATTTATTCACATCTCGGATGGCAAAACTCACTAAGTCAACGTACTGGATGCCTTGTCTTTCGAGGCAAGGGCTTTCTCCGTGATGGATCGAGGTTATCTGGATTTACAAGGTGTCGCTTACATTCTGGAACAGTGCGGCGATGATAACCAACTAAATTTAGTCAATTTTTGATCTAACACCGCAAATAATATATAATAAAAAATATCGTATGGTAACATATTTGCGAGATTGAACTGATTTGTGTTTCTTGGCAGGATAACGAGAATGTATATTAATCTGAATTCAGTGCCATGGCATGCGGTAGGTGGCGGGTTGATGATTGGTTCCGCAGTAGCATTGTTATTGCTATTTAACGGACGGATCGCAGGTATATCGGGCATCGTGGGTGGATTATATCGAATGCAGAAAGGCGATATCGGTTGGCGTGTCACTTTTATTTTAGGATTGATTTTATCAGTGGTCATTTGGAAATTCTTTTTTGTTTTGCCAGAGATCGCTATTGAAACCAACTATACGATGTTAGCATTGGCAGGTTTCTTGGTCGGTTATGGTACACGCCTGGGTTCTGGTTGTACCAGTGGTCATGGTGTTTGTGGAATATCAAGACGGTCGCCGCGCTCAATTGCAGCGACAATAGTATTTATGCTTGCTGGTTTCATGACAGTCTATTTGATACGGCATGTATTTACTTTCTAGCTTGGATGGCATGTATCAGGAGGATATTCAATGATTAACTTTATGGCATTGTTATCAGGAGTTGTTTTCGGTTTGGGAATTATCTTGTCTGGCATGGTAAATCCTGCCATAGTTCTGGCGTTTCTTGATATAACAGGTAACTGGGATTCTTCACTGCTATGGGTTATGGGTGGTGCTGTGGCTGTGGGTTTTATCGCTTTTGCACTGGCAAAGAAACGTACAAACAGCTACTTGGGTTTATCGATGCAGATACCTGCTGTTACAAAAATAGATAGCCGCTTGCTTCTGGGAAGTCTTGTGTTTGGCGTTGGTTGGGGAATAGCGGGTATTTGTCCCGGGCCGGCCGTGGTGCTGGCGGGAACAGGAAGTACTGACGCATTAGTGTTTCTTATCGCGATGCTATTAGGCATGAATATTTACCAAAACCAGCAAGGACGTGGATAAACTACTTACAGACTGTATGAAAATAATCTAGAATTTTAACCAATATCAATCGAATGCATTTATCATTTGGGCTTTAACTTGTTACGCACTAACGTTAGGTAATTTTTTATGAAAACAGATTCAGTTTTACACGATATCACAGCGCTACATACATCTGCTTCTGCTGCTTGTGCTTTGCTGAAAATATTGGCTAATGAAGATCGGTTGCTCATCTTGTGTGAACTGAGTCAGGGAACCCGGAATGTGGGTGAACTTGAAGAATTGCTGGGTATTCATCAGCCCACACTCTCGCAACAACTGACCGTTCTGCGGGAAGAGAATCTGGTCGCAACAGAGCGCAAAGGTAAATATATATACTATAGTGTGGCAAGTCAGGAAGCCCTTAAAATTATGGAGACTTTATATAGTCTGTATTGTAAGAATCAATCCACCTGAAAGAATAATCATCAATCACGATGCAGAGAGCTATTTTGCGTTAGGATTTCTGCAGGACGTAAACTTTACAGCGATGATGTTGTGACCGATTGATGAAGGAGTCGGATATGCGCCTGGATATTACCAAGCTTGATCACAAACTGTCGGTTTCCGGTCAAATCAGTATTGACGATATCACCGAAATTGCAGCCGCTGGTTACAGATCTATCATTTGTAACCGCCCGGATTATGAAGGTGGCGAGAACCAGCCAGGCAGTGAAGAACTGGAGGCAACGGCCAAGTTACTGGATATTACTTTTGTCTATTTACCAATCAGGATAGGTAGTATACCCACAGAGCGCGCGGAAGCTTTTCAAAAACTAATGGTTGAGTTACCAAAGCCGGTTCTGGCATTTTGCGGTTCTGGCATGCGTGCGACTGCTTTGTATGGAATGACTAAGCAGAATGATCAAAACGACCCGGAAGCGCAGGAATCTGTCGTGGCAGCTTGTAACTGGGATAACGCTTTTGATGTGGTTGTCATAGGTGGCGGTTCGGCTGGTATCGGTGTCACTGCAAGCCTGCTTAAACGGCGACCAATGTTGCGTATCGCGATTATCGAACCAAGCGGTAAACATTATTATCAACCTGCTTGGACACTGGTGGGAGCCGGCGCTTATGACATCGCCGAAACAGTGAAACCGATGACTGATATTCTTCCCAAGAATGCTCAATGGATTCAGGCGGCCGCGTCTGGATTTGATCCAGAACACAATAGAGTGCATTTATCTGATGGTCGTGTGATGGGATACCGGCAATTAATTGTTTGCCCGGGTATACGTCTGGCATGGGAAAAGATTGAAGGACTGGAAGAAACGTTGGGTAAGAACGGTGTTACTTCAAACTACCAGTATGATCTGGCGCCTTATACCTGGTCCCTGGTCAAAGAACTCAAAGCCGGGAAAGCAATTTTTACCCAACCGCCAATGCCAATCAAATGTGCGGGCGCACCACAAAAAGCCATGTATCTTTCTTGCGATCACTGGATGCGCGCCCAATGTTTGGAAAATATGGATGTTGAGTTTAATACGGCAACTGCTGTGTTATTTGGTGTGGCTGATTTTGTTCCACCCCTAATGGACTATGTCAGACGCTACCACGCAAAATTGGTATTCAATTCTAATTTGGTCAAAGTGGACGGGAATAAAAAGATCGCCTACTTTGAAAATAAGGGCAATGATGGAACGGTAACCCTCGAAGAGAAACCTTTTGACATGCTGCATGTGACACCATCACAAGTAGCTCCGGATTTTCTTCACAATAGTCCTCTGGCAGATGCGAGTGGTTTTTGCAAAGTGAATGAAAAGACACTGCAGCATACTGATTACTCGAATATATTCTCACTGGGCGATGCCTGCTCATCGCCAAATACGAAAACGGCCGCAGCAGCCAGAAAGCAAATTGTTGTGGTGGCCGAGAATCTTCTGGCAGCAAAAGAAGACCGGGAACTGACGACTATCTATGACGGTTACGGCGCCTGTCCGCTGACTGTGGAAAATGGCAAAGTCATACTGGCTGAATTTGGTTTTGGTGGAAAATTATTACCGACATTCCCACTTGATCCAACAGTGCCGAGAAAGCTTAATTGGTTTCTTAAAACGACAGTTTTTCCATGGATCTATTGGAATGGCATGTTAAAAGGCAAGGAATGGCTTGCTCGTCCTGGTAAATTAAGCTGAACATGTGGATATTCTGCTAATCAGTATTTTGCTTGGCGCTGTTACTGGCGCTATATTGGCACTGACTGGTGCTGGCGGTACGATCATTGCAGTTCCGCTGCTGATGTTCGGACTGCATCTGGTTGTCGCCGAGGCTGCTCCGATTGCTTTATTCGCCGTGTGTTTGTCTTCTGCTATCGGTGCGTTAATTGCGCACAGACAAGGAAAAGTGCGTTATCGGGCAGCGGGGTTTATTGCGATTACCGGTGTTGTGACTGCACCCATCGGCATATGGCTGGCGCAGAAATTGCCTAATGCGCCATTAACATTTTTGTTTGCACTGGTTTTGTTTTATGCTGCAATCAGCATGTTGCGGCAAAGTAAGATGCAGGATGATCCGGTGAAAAATATCACCGATTTTCAATCTGATCCCGCTTCAATACCTTGCCAGCTAGCCTATGAGCAAGGCCGTTTAGTATGGACTTGGCCGTGTGCCCGGGCATTGGCATTTTCCGGAATTGCAACCGGGTTCTTATCGGGATTGCTGGGCGTCGGGGGTGGCTTTGTCGTTGTGCCGGCATTAAGGAAAGCAACCATTCTTTCGATGCAATCTATTCTTGCCACATCCCTGGCAGTTATCGCGCTTATTTCTGCTGTAGGTGTTGTTTCTGCAACCTTTATCGGCGGGATGAATTGGACTATTGCGCTACCTTTTGCTGCCGGCGCATTGGCAGGTATGTTGATCGGGCGAATTTTTGCTCATTTTCTTGCTGGCCCAAAACTACAGCAAGGATTTGCTGTAGTTTCTATGGGTGTTTCGGTGTGGATGATTATCAGATTGTTCTGGATTGATGGATAAGATTAAAGCTCAGTTCAGCATGATTTCACGAAGTTTTTCTTCCAGCGGCGGGCGCAAACCGGTTTTACGGGCCTCCTCAATAGCTACTTCCGGATCAATACCTTTGGTGATTCGATAGCTAGCCCACATAGCACTTGCCCGGTTACCTGATCCACAATGGATTAGTATCGGAGCCTGAGCTGATTCGATCACTTTGGTAAATGCGGCCACCTGTTCTTTAGTGATCCCAGCAACGGTCGTCGGAATATTGACATACATCATGCCGGCAATATCGACCAATGCTTTCTCCTCCATCACGCCTTCATTTTTGGTGCGTAAATCAATAATTGTTTTGAAACCGGTGGCTGCCAATGCGTGCACACCACCCTCGCTGATAAGTCCTGATATGGCAATTTTTTCCGTAGCGCGGCTGTAGTTTTGTACCGCAATGACCTGATGGCCAAAAGGTACCCGGCCAGAAGCCTGTGCTATGCTGGAAAACAGAATGGTCACAAGAACCATCAGAATGATAGAGTATTTCATAGAAAGTCCCATTTGCTGTGTTAAGTGAGAAAAGAATGTTTTTCATTGTAGCCGTACTGAATAATTAAATACAAATTATTCCTATCAATTTTGGTCTATTAAATAGGCGCAACACAGCCTATCCAACCATTTAAGAGAGCTGCTTATGCCACATGAACAAGTTTTTGCACCCGATAAAACACCTCTATGGCATAGCTATCCACCGCAGCAAGTGCTGGAAGAGTTTAAAACCGGGCATGCTGGTTTATCGCAAACGGAAGCGAAGTTGCGCCTTGAACAGTATGGTGCAAACCGATTACAACCACCAAAACCAAAAAGCATCGTCATTCGCTTTTTGTTGCAATTTCATAATGTACTGATTTATATCTTGCTCGCTGCATGCAGCATGACCGCTTTTCTAGGTCACTGGGTCGATAGTGGCGTTATTTTTGGTGTTGTGGTCATCAATGCCATCATCGGCTTTGTTCAGGAAGGCAAAGCGGAAGAAGCGCTGAATGCTATCCGGCGCATGCTGTCACTTAACGCGATCGTTCAGCGCGACGGTCAGCGGATACAGATGCCAGCTGATCAGCTGGTGCCTGGCGATATCGTATTGCTGCAATCCGGCGACAAGGTGCCGGCTGACTTGCGATTGGTCGACTGTAAAAACCTGCGTATCGAAGAGGCAGCGTTAACTGGAGAATCGGAAGCTGTCGAGAAATCCATTCATGCAGTCGAAGCAGTGACGACGATTGGGGATCGGTTTTGTATGGCGTATTCGGGCACGTTGGTGGTTTATGGCCAGGGATCGGGGGTGGTGGTTGCTACTGCTCAACATACCGAGATTGGACGCATCAGTCAGATGATCGCGCAAGTCGATAAGCTGACATCGCCTTTGTTGCGGCAAATGGCGATCTTCGGCCGCTGGCTGACGCTGCTAATTTTACTGTTGGCAGCCGGAATTTTTGTTTATGGATTGTTACTGCATGATTACCCGGTTAATGAGATGTTTATGGCGGCCATCAGCATGGCTATCGCAGCGATTCCAGAAGGACTGCCTGCCATTATGACGATAACATTGGCGCTTGGCGTGCAGAATATGGTGCGGCGTAACGCGATTGTTCGTCATTTACCTGCAGTAGAAACACTGGGTGCCGTGACCGTCATCTGTACCGACAAGACCGGAACGCTCACACGTAACGAAATGACTGTGCAGAGCGTGATTACTGCTGAAGTTCAATTACAAGTTGGCGGCGTGGGTTATGCGCCAACAGGTGGTTTTAGCCGGGATGGAAAGGAAATTCTGGCTACTGATTATGCCGATATGCTGGATATGTTTCGGGCAGGGATGTTGTGTAACGAAGCATCATTGCATCAGCAGGATGGTACCTGGGTCATTCAGGGTGATCCGACAGAAGCTGCGCTCATTACTTTAGCAGTGAAAGCTACATTGGATCCGGTTTTTGAGCAGAAAATACTGCCTCGAACGGATGTCATTCCGTTTGAATCGGAGCATCGTTTTATGGCGACGTTGCATCAGGATTATGCCGGGCATAGCCAGATATATGTCAAAGGTGCACCGGAAGAAGTGCTGGCAATGTGCAGCCATCAGCGTAGCCAAGGAGAAGATCAGCTGATTCAGCTTGATTTCTGGCATACCAAAATACAGGAGGCAAGTGCAACGGGACAGCGCATACTGGCCATGGCCAGTCGTGCGACTCAAATAAAACAGAAAATATTGCAGTCTTCTGATGTTGAATCAGGCTTTACGTTGCTTGGTCTGGTTGGAATTATTGACCCGCCGCGTGAGGAAGCCATTGCTGCCATAGACAAATGTCATACGGCAGGCATCCGCGTTAAAATGATTACCGGGGATCATCGTATTACCGCTTGCGCGATTGGCGCAAAATTAGGTATTGGTAATGGTCAGAACGCTGTGACAGGGATTGAACTGGATAAGATGGACGAAGCACAACTGCGCAAAGTGGTTGGAGAAATAGACATTTTTGCACGTGCAAGTCCTGAGCATAAACTCCGGCTGGTTACGGCGCTACAGGAAAATGGTGAAATTGTTGCCATGACAGGTGACGGTGTGAATGATGCACCAGCCTTAAAGCGTGCCGATATCGGCGTTGCCATGGGGAAAAACGGTACTGAAGTGGCGAAAGAAGCAGCTGAAATGGTGCTGATGGATGACAATTTTGCTTCGATTACACATGCGGTAGAAGAAGGCCGAACAGTCTACGACAACATCCGTAAAACGGTTGTTTATATTCTTCCAACCAGCGGCGGTGAAGCGGGTGTTTTGATACTCGCCATTATTCTGGGGATGGCGCTACCCATCACGCCGGTGCAGATTTTATGGATCAATATGGTGACGACTGTAACGTTGGCCATTTCGCTTGCATTCGAACGACCTGAAAGCGGTGTCATGTCACGCCCGCCCCATGACCCCAATGCGCCTATTTTGTCGGGATTCCTGGTGTGGCGTATTGTTTTTGTTGCATTATTGATGATTGGCGGCGTTTTTACTTTGTATTTTTGGGAAACCGTGCAGGGCGCGAGTATTGAACTGGCCCGGACAGTGGTTGTGAATGTGCTGGTGATGTGCGGGATGGTCTATTTGTTCAATTGCCGCTATTTGATGGCTTCCGTGTGTTCGCGCCAAGGATTGCTGGGTAATCGTTATGTTTTAATGGCTGTCGGGCTATTGTTGATACTGCAATTGCTGTTTACCTATTTGCCTGTGATGCAACAGTTATTTGGCACGACTGCTCTGGATGCAGCAGCCTGGGTACGCATTATCGCAGTCAGTTTGTTGCTATTTCTGATCATTGAACTTGAGAAATACTTGTTGCGGCGGAGGGGTGTTAAAGATCTATGAGATGCTAAGTTAACTCAATTGAATTAAATTGGCTGTAATTGCAAGGAAGGTTGAGGGCAATCTATTTTATGGTCTAAAATAAATTGCCCCATTTCTCATCAGACGATGGCAAAGGCTGCTTTACAGTGCTGCCAAGAATGCTACGAGATCGGCTTTCTCATCTTCAGTCAGACCAATGCTAAAGCGATTGTTGTAAAATTCAATAACGGCTGGCAAATCTGCAGCAGAGCCATCGTGGAAGTAGGGTGGCCGTGAAGCGACCGAACGTAAAATAGGTCCTTTAAAGCGGCCAATATCTTTCCATTTGCCGGTAATCAAAGCACGACCAGGATCAGTTGTTTTAACGATTTCGTTAGTCGTTTTATTTTTCAGCGTATACAGCGGCATATCCGGTGTCCGGCGCGATTCATCAGCGATGCCGATGTCTAGTGGCATTGGTGTCGAATGGTTACCCGAATTAGGTGTGTTATGACACGTCGTGCATGTGCCTGGAAGTACGCTAACGCTTAAATCATCATTGATTCCTTTGACACCAATGATCTGGATAGGCTTCGTATTAAATAATGCTTGGCCACGCGCAATCGCAGCGCGTGCGTTGTTAGTGCTATTGGACGATTTGCTGGTGCTAAATCGTTCCCAGCTGTTATAGAGGGACATTGCATTGGGATCAAAAGGTTTGCGCGTTTGATAATCTCCAACCAAAGTATCATTTATGCCAAAGTGATATTCTTGCTTCTTCAGTTTCTTTGGACCACCGTCTGCTTTTCTTGCAGTTAGTTTGCCGGCATTGTTATCATGTATTTGCGCTGTAAATAAGCCAGATTCAAACTCCACGATCGCTTCGCGCTCTGCACCAGTTAATTCCCGAAGTGCTTCGGCATGACCTAATGTGGCATGATTGGACTGGGTTGATAAATCAAAAGGCACGGGAGAGAAACAAGTCGAAGTACCAAAAATGCAGTCAGTGGAACCTGACATCCGGGTTGTTTCACGACCATCCCACATGACGGTACTTAAAAATTTAAGATTGGTGGTTGGCATAGGACGACGGAATAGCGATAGCTCAGTCGCACTTGCAAATCCATAAGGGTCATCGGCTTCGACCAATTCGAATTCTGCAGTGTCAGGGATGCCAATTCCTACGCGGATATTTGCTTTTTCCAAGAGCATGCTGTAGGCGGTACGGCGTTTTTTAACCGTCGATACATCCGCGAGTGGAGAATTTGCACCATCAACCAGACGGAAAAGCGGATCTAGACCCTTGGTTTCGTTGAAGAGCTTCTGGACGCCTTGTGGCGTAATTGTCCATCCTTGAGAAGGAAGATGGCAGGTAGCACAACTGCGGCCATTGCTTCCCAAGCTTTTGAAGAACGGATTATTAAGATCAATAAACCCCGCTGTACTGTAGGTTGCATCTTTACCATGACTATTTTCCGAATGGAACATATTAGGCAATTTATCAGGGTTGAGATCTTCTTTCGCAAATACAGGCGCTGTTAGCATAACAAACAGAACCGATACTGCTTGTAATCTTATAATGTTCTTTTTCCGCATTTATTTCCTCCAATTATGTATGAATGTCGAGCTTAAATTTTAGCTCAGAGAAATTTTACTAAGTACCAATACACTTGCGGTATCAAGTCTATTCGAGCGGACCGTGATTGGCTGTGAGAAAAGTCACACGCGCTTCACGCTGTCTAAAAACTATATCCATTGCCACTGAGGTATTAAAAGTAAAGGCCCTGTAGCAATCACTTGTTGAATTGATAAGTCAAGACTGATTTCAATCGAAGCGAATGGTAGTAACCACTGGTGGCGCAAATTGATGGTGCTTGGGTATGAAATCAAATTGATCCATCCCAATTTTGTTCGACTCTTTGTTATATTTCTATTGTGCATGCTCACCCATTATCAAATAACATGGTATAAATCTACTTTTTAAATATATATCTATTAAAGATGATATGTATTGAGAAATATCAAATAATAATGAAATATATTTGATTGAAATTAATCAACCAACTGTTATTGAAGGTGTTTGTGATTTTCTCAATGATTATGGACAAGGACAAGGACAAGGACAAGGACAAGGACAAGGACAAGGACAAGGACAAGGACAAGGACAAGGACAAGGACAAGGAGAGCATGAAGAACTAAGGGAAGCGGTCAAACCGATTACATCATTTAACTTTGAGATGTCGGAAAACAGGTGTTTCCCGATAGGTATTCCGTTAAGCTGATAGGCCAACTCTAGTAAACTTCCGACCTTTACCAAGTTTTACATGCCCCTCAAAGATGCTTAGCAAAAACGCATTTGTTGCCCGATGGTTAATGCGACAGAACCTTGTCGACTGGATTTCGAACTTGAATCCGTGCCCAATAAATAATTGACAGTACAATGTTTTCTCCGTTTTTATCACAAATTCCAACTGAGGCTTTTAGGATTAACGTCGCCCATCGTACCAAATCGGTAGCTTTTTCTTGTCTTGTAAGGTTTTTCTCGGATTGAATAGGACGCTGAATATCTGGCCGGCAATTTCACGGCCGGTATAGAGTTGCACTTTGCGGGGTGAAGTGACGAGGGGATGGCGGGTGAGAATGGTGAATTTCAAGCCGTGTTTGCGTCCCCATTGTTTGAGCAGTTGACTGAGATCGATTTCATCGGCGGCGAACAATTCCTGATTAAAGCCGCCTACATCACAAAACGCGTCTGCGCGGCAAACCACCAAAGCACCGGATGCCCAGCGGAAGGTAACTGAGAACACAGTCCATAAGTGCATCGCGGCATTACCCCACCACGGCAGGTTAGGCATGTGCATAACGCTGCCGCAACCAACATGCTTGCCGCCTTCAATCATTTGTAAAATATCGGCCACCATACCGGGATTGAGCAAGCTGTCGGCATCCACAAACAGTAGCCAGTCTCCCGTTGCAGCTGCTGCACCGGTATTGCGTGCACGGCCGATCTGATTGATCGGTTCAAACACAACTTTTGCACCGGCTTGCGTGGCCAGTTCTGCAGTTTTATCAGTTGAGTTGTTGTCCACGACGACCACTTCGTGGGTAAAGCCGGGTTTCTGATTGATTTTGAGTGATTCTTGAATGGAATTCAGACAATCCAGAATCAATAGTTCTTCGTTAAAAGCGGGGATGACGATGGATAAGTGCATGGGTAAACACAGGAATTTCGGTGAGAGTGCTGTCAACTGAATGAAGCGAGGGTGGAGAGCGGGAAATGACCACTCTCCCCAGCAAGATTAGAACTCGCCTTGTTTGATATAAGGTTGTGACCACAGAATGACTTGCATCAAGACTGATTTGCGCCAGGCATCTTGCATACGATCCACATCATCACGGGAATGGCCGGCTTTTTCCAGGAATGGACGCAGCGTGGTGGTGATCGGGATAAGTAATGCAAAAATGTAGTGCAAGTGAATGATCGGCACTGATTTTACGTTGTCGGTAGTATTTTTCTTCGAGGTGTGGTGGCGCAATCCGATTTCGTACTGATAGTTGAGCCAATCTTGGTTGTAATCGGCTTTTGCGGTGTCTAGAATCCATTGACCAAAGCGTTTACGCACACCACCTAAATAGTCCATGTTGGGTGTGCCATCGGCTGCATTGGTGAAGTAGTGCAGCAGGAAAGGTGTCGAGCCCACAAAGCCATACCAAACATCCAAAATTTGTTCGGTTTGATCTTTAAGTATGTCGTGCGACATTTTCAGGTAGCGCACATCATCATCGCCAAACAGAGTAGCTTGTTTCAGATTGGCAAAATCATCGAGTGATACGGGGGATTTTGCAAGCGAAGCGCTACCATAGGTATAGCCAGGTATATTTGTTGTCATAAAATTTCCTTTTGTTAGGTCTGTTAATCATCATAGATAACAAGCTTATCGTTATCTATGCATTTGATATCATGCGGTTATGCAATGAATTCTTGTAAAATTATATAGAAAGATAAGCCAATTGAGTATTTGAATGGCGGATTCTACAGGATTGATAATTTGTGCGGGAATAATTTAGGGACTCGGTTAGTTTTTGTGCGTTGACAATAAGTCATCCAGCCAACTTTTCCAGTGTTGGAATTTCCCGGATAATGCGTTGATTCCGCGTTTGGTTGCTATTTGCTTAACCTGCTGGTGACAGTTTATTTTAAGTCCAGCGGCGAATAAGGCAGCACCTTGAAGGCTTGCTTCTTTTTGCTGTAAATGAAAAACCGGGAACGGCACGCATTGAGTGATGCCTTGCTGTAGGCAGGGTAGCTCGGACAGGCCGCCGGATAGGTAGACTTGAGTCAGTGGCGAGTGATGATGGAAATCTTCCAGAATGCGTGCAACCCTAAAAATGATAGCTTCGAGCATCAGTGCGGTGATTTGTTGTGTGGTCAAATCGGAGACAGATTGAGAAAAGTAAATTCCCCAGTCTTGGCGGAAGTACGGTGCGCCTAAACCGCTCGGTTCCGCCAGGCAGAAGATATCGTTGCCAGCCAATTCTTCAATGCGGCAATCTTTCACAGGATATGGCGCCAGTGCAGCGGCGATGGAATTGAGTGTGCCTTCTACGGCAAATTGCGCCTGCTGATTCTCATCCAGATAAACCAATGTCTGAAGGTAGCCATCAAATGCCAGCTCGTGCTTAGTGAGAGAACGAATCACAAACCCGCCGGTGCCAAGATTGACCAAAGCGTCGGTTCGGCTATCGGTCAGGCTGGCGATCAGTGCAGCCGATTGGTCACCGACACTGGCTTGTAGCGTCAAACCGAAATTCGGTAAAGATAAATTCAATCCGGTTGAAGGTTTGATTTGCGGCAGAATCGAGCATGGAATATCGAAGAGTTGGCATAAAGTGTCTGACCAGTGTTGCCGGTGGATGTCCATCAGCAAGGTGCGTGCAGCCATCGACGCGTCGGTAAGGAAATGTTGACCGTGCGTCCAGCGCCAGATCAGAAAAGTATCCAGCGTGCCTGCCAGCCATTCGCCCTGAACAAGCTTTTCACACCAAGCCGGATTCTCCTGCAACAGGACGCTGAGTTTGGGAGCAAAGTAATAAGCGGCCAAACGTAAACCGGTCAGGTAATGAATGGTGTCTGTTGATGCGTGCAGGCGATCACAGCAACTTGCTCCCCGGTCATCTTGCCAAGAAATCAGGGGTGTTACCGGGTTACCACTGATTTTGTCCCAGATCAGGAAAGACGAGCGCTGGGTGCATAACCCTAAAGGAGGATTGTTACCGGTTTGTGCAATACATTCTTTCAGAACTTGTTCGGCAATCCCGGCATAATCGAGTGCATTACTTTCATAATGTCCATTGTGATTATCCATGGCAGGTGCAGAGCGGGTGACGATAGGCTGGAGATTTCCTTGCCGATCCATTACAGCAGCTTTAATGGATGTCGTGCCCAGATCAAGGGCAATTGCCGAGGTTAGTGCGTGATCCATTGTTTGCAGCAGTGCTCAATTTCTTGGTGTGTCCTAGCATCGCCCCAATGCAGGGTATCGGCTATGCGCAGGGCAATTTGCTGCACCTCGTTTTCTGTCAGCCTAGCTAGAATGAGTAATGGCAGGCGGCGGCGTAACAAATCTTCCAAGTGGATAACCATTTCCGTGGCGGCACAATGAAGCAGATCGGCTACAATAAACGGCAGAGACGGGATAATGCGCTGCGCCAAATCAGCTTCTGTTTCAATGCTGCGAAGAATCTCAGTTATTCGTGTGCCATGACGATGCAACAACCATCTGGCACTTTCTGTATCAATGCCCAACTGCATTGCTTGGTCCAGCATGCGGGCAGACCAGTCTGCAAAATTTTCCTGCGGCGCCCAGGGAAATAATCGATCCTGGGTTGTGCAGGGCAAAGCATTACCAAGTTGTGAACACACCGTATCGACGATACTGGCGGCATCCTGGCGTGACGAAGTTATTTTTCCACCGACAGCATAATGTACTCCGTTGGAGGCAGATTTTAGTTCCCAATCGCGGCTGACAGCAGACGGTGAGCCAGAGGAAGCCGTTTGAGTATTTTGTTTAAAAACTCGAACCCCGGCAAAACGGCCGATAATATCCGATTCTTTCCATGGTGTTCTCAAATAATTATTGGCGGCAGCCAGCAAATAATCAATATCACTCGCATCGACGGAAACCTGCTCGATATTCCCTTTAAAATCGGTATCGGTTGTGCCCAACAGCGTCAAGCCATACCAGGGAATCATAAAAAACACCCGGCCATCTGATTTGGCCGTTAGCAATAAGGCTTCATCTTTCAGCATGCCGGGCATAACCAGATGAATCCCTTTCGCCAGGCGGCACCATTCGCGGCTTTTGACTTCTTTTTCCAGCCACTGACCGGTAGTGAAAACAATTTGCTTGGCACTGATTTTCTGCTCGGTCTGAGTGAGCTGATCCTGGACGATTGCTCCATTCGCTTTTCCATTGGTTTCCAGTAACTGGACCAATTTGCAGTAATTGATGCAGCTTGCACCGGCATCTTGCGCGCCTGAAATTAGTTCCAATACCAGTCGCGCGTCATCAGTTTGCGCGTCGGCATAAGTAAATCCACCTTTCAGTGCTTGCTCATCGAGGCAAGGAAAGTGTTCCATGAACTGTTCTGGGTTGAAATAGCTGTGACGCAATTGCGGATCGCTATCACCTGATAGAAAATCATAAAGTGCTAACCCTAATTTCAGTTGAATCCGGTTCATTCGGTGCTGTGCATAAACAGGGACGCCAAAACGCAGTGGCCAAACACGGTGTGGCGCTGTGTGTAGCAACAGTGTTCGTTCTTTGAGCGATTTACTGACTAGTTTGAAATCATAGGTTTCCAGGTAGCGCAGACCACCATGGATGAGTTTGCTGGATGCCGATGAGGTGGCGCTGGCCCAATCGCCTTGTTCAATGAGGACTACTTTCAGGCCGCGTAGCGCCGCATCATACGCAGTCCAAGCACCGTATATGCCGCCGCCGCAGACCAGGAGATCGAAGTGTTGGTTTTGTAGTGCTGCAGAATCTCTGTTCATTGATTGCGCATTATCAGCGCCTTATGAGGTAAATCGCTGATGAGAATATCTACACCCAATTGCAAGGCTTTATTGATTTCTGAGTCACTGTTACAGGTATAAACGGCGATACACTTTTGCTGTTCACGCAGTAAGCCGACGATCGCTTGATCCACACTCGCGATAGGCAGGCAAAGACCGTGAAGAAAAGCGTGCGTGTTTAATAGCTTGCGTGCATCTGTGATGGTTTGCGTGGTTTCAAAATTGTAAACCAAGGGAAGCGTCGGATTGTATTGGTGCGCATAAACCAGGCTGGGAAGATTGAATGATGAAACAATGATCCGTTGATCAAGGTTCTGGCCGACCAAATCGAGTGTCTGACGGATTTTTAATTCGTGACGGGAAACAGGTTCCCAGTCACGATTCTTAATTTCAAGCAATAAACGGCAGTGTTCCCGATAGGCGACCAGAAAATCTTGCAGGGTCATAATGCCCTCGCGTTCAGATTCCGGATTAATCAGTGCTTTAAGCTGATGATAATCAAAATCGTCAATATGCTTATTGCTCAATCCGATTCTATCGAGAAAACGGTCATGCCAAAGTACCGCAATTTCATCCCGGCTTAATTGGATATCCGTCTCAATGCCGTCAATCGCATACCCCAATGCTTTATCAAATGCGTTTCGGGTATTTTCCATTGCTTCCGTATTTGCGCCGCGGTGGGCAAACACCAAGCAATTCTTAGGGGAATGACGGGTTTTGCTTGGCATCTATTGATAGATGGCTATTGTGTTGCTGCTTGCAGTAATTCAATAATAGCTGGGTCTTTGGCAATTTCGAGTGCGGTTTTTTCTGTTTTGCTTTTAATTTTTGGGTTTGCACCTTTTGCCAGCAACAATTTCACTGCATCGGTATGATCATGTAAAGCAGCCCACATCAGCGGTGTAATGCCATCTTCATTTTGCAGGTCGATTTTAGCGCTATTCTCCAATAATTTTTCTATGACTGACGTATGCCCGTTCTGCGCCGCCAGAATCAGTGCTGTGAAACCATTGGAGGCCTTGTGATCCACTTTGGCGCCATGTTTGATCAATGCATCGACGATTTCAGTATTGCCTATGAGCGAAGCGAGGGTCAGTGCTGTCGCGTCATTTTTATCTTTCAAATCTACTTTGGCACCTTTTTTCAGTAGTGCGTTGACAACATCGGTATGTCCATTTTGTGCAGCAATATAGAGTGGCGTGGTATCGTTAGCAGCTAACAGATCAACTGGCGCATTTTTGGCCAATAACGTTTTAACGATCGCTGTGTGCCCGTTTCTGGCGGCCATATACAGGGCAGTGGTATTGTCAGACGCTTGTACAGCAATTTGCGCATTTCTTGCCAATAGCTTGTCGGCAATGCTTGCTCTGCCATCCAGTGCTGCAAGCATTAAGGCAGTCAGTTTCTCATTGGTCTGCAAATTGACATTGGCTCCTTTAGCCAGCAGCGCATCCACAATACTTTCATGTCCTTTTTGTGTTGCCAGCATAAGCGCTGTAATTCCATCCGTAGTCTGCGCATCAACTTTGGCACCTTTATTTAATAGCGCATTAACAACTTCGGCATAACCATTTTTTGCAGCGATGATCAGAGCTGTGGCGCCGCCGGCGTTTTGCAGATCCACATCGGCATTATTCTCCGTCAACAGATTGACGATATCCGCATGACCATATTGGGAAGCGATGATGAGTGCGCTAAAGCCCTTGTCATTCTGATAATTAACGTTAATACCCTTTTCCAATAGTTGCTTGATTGTTTCCGGTTTGCCTGCAAATGCAGCTTTGATAAACTCTTCTTCATCATTGGCAAAGGCGCTGGCAGCGGAAATGAACAATACTGCAGAAGCTATCGTGAAAATAAAAAATGTACGCGTATAATTAATTAAGTGTTTTATATCATTCATCTGTTTACCTATATCTGGCCTTTTGTTATCAATTCTTAGGGACTGTTTGTTGGATCGCTCATGATCCGTTTTGCAATTTTATGAAGTCAGGAATGAATTGAGAATTGATTTGAACAAGTCTGAATCCGGAAGAAAACTTCAAGCTTGATATTTTAACCCAGAAATGTTGGATTCAAGGTTTAATTAGTTTGTGATTAATAGGAAATACTTATTTTGAAAAAGGATATTGGACGTTCTCTAAAGATTATATACCTATGATTGATTGGATAATCCCTGATTGGCCGGCACCCGGAAATGTGAAAGCGCTTTTTACAACCCGCAATGGCGGGGTGAGTCGTGGTGCAAATGGTGCGTATGCTTCTTTGAATTTGGGTGCGCATGTTAATGATAATCTGGCAGATGTTGAGTGTAACCGGGCTTTGTTGCGCGGCCATTTACCGGGGGAACCGAACTGGTTGAAACAAGTGCATGGCACGTCGCCTATCTGGATTGATCAAACGACAACGGTAACTCCGCAGGGTGATGCTGCGCTTTGCCGTCAACAAGGTGTGGTTTGTGCTGTCATGGTTGCCGATTGTTTGCCGGTATTTCTGTGTGACACAGCAGGTACTACGGTGGGTATTGTTCATGCCGGCTGGCGTGGACTGTCCGGAGGTGTCCTTGAACAATCCATTGTTGCAATGGCAGTGGATCACAATCAGCTGATGGCATGGCTGGGCCCGGCTATTGGGCCCGATCACTTTGAAGTCGGTGGAGATGTTTACGAAGCTTTCGTGCAGCAAGATGTGCAGGCGGCGCAAGCTTTTGTGCCTAAGCACAGTAGTCATGAAAAGAAATGGCTAGCGGATATTTTTTTGCTGGCTCGTCAGCGATTGACAAGTATTGGCATTACAGAGATTTATGGCGGAGGGATTTGTACATTCAGTGATCCCGAGCGTTTTTTTTCTTATCGCCGGGATGGTGAAACCGGGCGAATGGCTGCCTTAATCTGGCTTGAGTAAATGCGGCTTTAACTTGTTAATTTATTGCCTTACAACAGCGTATAATCCCGCCTTTGTTTTTCAATTCACTTTATGTCAACGCTTACCTGGATTATTGCCGCCAGCTTACTTGGAGGAATATTAAGCTTATTGTGTGCAGCAGTATTGGCATTCAATATGCGAATATCGTGGCTTTCCATACTGGTTTCTTATGCGATTGGCGCTTTATTGGGAGCCGCTTTTCTCAATACTTTGCCAGAAGCCTTCGAACTTTCTGAAAACCCGATGCAGGTGACTGTCACTGTATTAATTGGGATTTTGATTTTTTTCATTCTGGAAAAATTAGTGTTGTGGCGTCATTGCCATATCGAGGACTGCGAAGCGCATGATCCATTGCATGGTTCTGCAGCAACAACCACTATTCAGCACGAGCATGATCACGGGCGTAGCGGAATGATGGTTATTGTGGGTGATACCTTTCATAATTTTGTCGACGGTATTTTGATTGCTGCTGCTTTCATGGTGGATGTGCAACTGGGTATTGTGACATCCATCGCTATTATCGCCCATGAAATTCCTCAAGAAGCAGGGGATTTCATAATTCTTTTGAATTCCGGTTACACGCGCCGCATGGCATTTTTGATGAATTTGTTATCCAGTTTGGCGACCTTGGTTGGCGGTGTATTGGCCTATTTCATGTTGCACAAGATGAATTTTCTGATACAACCGCTATTAGGACTTGCATCAGCCAGCATGATTTATGTGGCGATGTCTGATTTGATTCCAAGTTTGCATAAGCGCCCAGAAATTAATGCAACTATCCAGCAAGTCGCATTGATATTATTAGGAATTTCAACTATCTGGCTGATGGGGAATATTTTTCCACATGACTAGTGTTTGAAGTGATTGCAAATACGGAGCTTTTTTATAAGGAGTTACAATGATAAAACGGTTAATTGTGTTATTGCTGTTGCTTTTCTGTACGAGTGTTGTTTATGCGGAAGAGAGTACTATTCTCGAAAAAGTAGAAAGTAGCGCGCGTTCCTGGCTTGGGTTGATTGATAGTGGGAAATATAAAGAAAGCTGGGAGAATTCATCCGCGCTGTTTAAATTGAAAAAATCCGAATCTGAGTGGATCAAATCAATTACAGCAACCAGGGGGGCACGTGGCGCAATGAGTGCTAGGTATATTGCAACGGCTGCTTCTGGAAAATCATTATCAGGATTTCCGGACGGAGAATATGTTGTGCTCCAGTTTTACACAACTTTCCCAGAAAAAGGATTGGCATTTGAGACCGTAACACTGGCAAAGACTCAGAATGAGACATGGCAGGTTGCAGAGTACTCGGTCAAGTAAAAATTAAGAATACTAATATTCGTATTTTTATCATTAATTGCATGTCGGATGGGTTTTTCTGTACTGATTCTTACGGTATCGCAGGTAAGTTTGTCCCTTTAAATCCCCGGGAAACTCGGTAATAGACGCGACGCACCGCTGTGCCATAGCGTTCAATAACACGATATTCAATGGCGCCAGGTTGATCGAGCATCTGTTTAACATCCGCACCCTTCCGGGTTTTTTCTAAATGACGGCGTTTCATACCAACCTGAATGATGGGTCGGTCAGTGGGTGCTTGAGAAGGAAACCAGAATTCATACATAGCACCACTATCACCAAACATATTACGTGCACGGATATCTAATTGTGTGTGACCATGGGTGTAAAAATATAGCGCGCTGGCAACAGACCATTTGCTCATGCCGACAATAATGGGCTCTTTGCCGGTCTGATTTTTGACTTCTTCGGCAATCTGTGTAATTTCAGCAGCCGTTTCTCGCCAGAAATAATGTTCAGTGAATAGGTGGTAAGGAATGCCTGGAATTCCCAGTACTACGTAGTGCAGTACAAAGGCATAAGCAAAGATGCATGTAATAATAGTCGCTCGCCAAGTTGTCTGGATGCGTTTGGCCAATGCGCTCAGCTGGCCGGTCTGACCCATCATCCAGGCGATTGTCGGTAATATTGCAAGCCAGATTGGACCAGTCCAGTGAAAACGCGGCGCATCAAAAGTGCTGAGTGCGAAACAAATGAATATTGGGACGCCGGCGAAAACTTGTACGAATAATTGACGCCTGCGCTCAAGTTGATGTGCCTCAGGTTCTTTGATTGTAAATAAGGCCAATGCAGCTGCAATAAAGCCGACTGGTGTTAGCAGGATGATAATGTGGGCAATCAAATAATGTACTGAGAATTTATAGCTGTCCGCCAACACGCGATTCGACTGAAAAGCGAAGGATGCCCAATTATTTTCGTAGTTCCAGATGATGACCGGTGAAAAGAGTAACACTGCCAATAACGCGGCTAGGTATGGATGAGGATGTTTCATCCAGCGGCGTGCTGTTGGATCGATTATGACAAATACCAATGCCGCCATACCCAATAGCCCCAGGGTGTATTTGGATAGTAATCCAAGACCGAAAGCGATTCCCATACCCAGCCATGCCGTGCGTTGACCGGCTAATAATGCGCGTTCCATGTAATACAGTGTGGCAGCCCAAGTTGCGACTAATGGCGCATCAGGTGTCATCAGTAGGCCGGAAGCAAATCCCATTGGCAGAATAGACAGCAATAATACCGTGCGCATTGCGGTGGATTTGTTGTATAAGTTTTGCGCCAGTGCATATAGATAACCCATGGTCACAAAGCCACAGAAGAGGGCGCCAATGCGTACGCCAAATTCATTGTGCCCCAGGAGTGATGTGCCGAACCAGATTAACCAAGCCACCATGGGAGGATGATCATAGAAACTCAGATCCATGTGTTGCGCATACTGCCAGTAATACGCTTCATCTGGGATGAGTTGTGCCAGACCAAAATAAACTAAACGCAGTAATATGATAAATATGACGATACCAATCGCTGCTGTGCGCCAGCGTATTTCAAGAGATGGCGGGTTTTCTTTATTGGGAAATACATAAAAAGCGGAACCTAAGTAGTTTACGGCCGCAGTAGCGATGATCGCCGGAAAAATTGCCAGCAGGGGCGGTACGTGCCAGATATAAACGAGTAAAGCTAATACACCTCCGCGCAGTAACAACGCGAATGCACCCACAGTCAGGAAGCGGCCAAATTGATGCCATTGCAGATAGCCTGTGTGGTGTTCACGGAATGCCCATTTTGAATTAAGGGTATAGTTCACCGTTGCGGCGACAAAGAAACTTACAAAGTGAGCCAGAGCAAGCCCGGCGTCACGGCTGATCATCCACTGAAAAATGATCGCATCAATTAAAACACCCAGCAATCCCACCGCGGCAAAGCGGCCAGCCGTATTGAGTGTGGCCGTACCACCGGCTAATGTAATCAAGCGTTGTATATAAGCTTGCTGGTGCGAGAAAGACAATTTGGAGGTGCCATGCGTGCGATCATGGAAACAAATGGGTACTTCGGTGACGCGAAGCTTTCCCTGATTAGCCATGAGCAGTTCGAGCAGAATTTTGTAGCCATGGGCATTATTTGAAATACTTCCAGTCAGTTCGCGACGGAATGCAAAGAAACCGGACGTGGCGTCATTTACATCACAAATCGGGCGCGCTATCCAGCCACCAACACGTGACAGCAATTGCCGGTACAGCGGCCAATTCTCAGTACTGCCGCCCGCAATATAGCGGCTGCCAATGGCTAAGTCATGGGTGTTGTTGAGTACGGGGGCGACGATAGCCGGTAAGCGTTCGGGAGGATGACTTAGATCTGCATCCATGACCACGATGACATCGCTTTGGGCCGTCGCAGTTCCTGCCAGTATCGATGCGGTCAGATCCGGTTTTTCTCGTCGCTCGATGAGATGAACATTTGATCGATTCTCCCAGGCGCGAACCTTGTCAGGGGTACCATCCGTGGAACCATCATCAACAAAAATGACTTCAAAACTACCCGGTTTAAGATCCAGTGCAAATAAGCGGGTTAAGAGTAAATCAACATTCTCGGATTCATTCAGTGTGGGTACTATGATGGAAAATTGGGTCATGTAGCTCCACAGATTAAAATTGACACTTGATTATTGGCGGCATTATTTTATTTTTGTAGTTTTTGGTATTTATTGACCGCTTTATTATGGTCTGACAGATTGCTGGAAAATTGAGATTCCCCATTACCTTTTGCGACAAAATAGAGCGCATCGGTTTCAGCCGGATTGAGTGCTGCACGGATGGAGGCAAGACTGGGTAAGGCAATGGGAGTGGGCGGCAAGCCTGAGCGCGTATAAGTGTTGTATTCCTGGTCGGTAAGCAGGTCTTTTTTGCGCAGATTCCCATCGAATTGCTCACCCAGACCATAGATAATAGTTGGGTCTGTTTGCAACCGCATGCCTTTACGCAGTCGGTTGATGAAAACACCGGCTATCGTGGTGCGATCACTTTCCAATCCGGTTTCTTTCTCTATTAAGGAAGCAAGAATAAGTGCTTCATAAGGTGTGGCTAACGGTAAAGATTCGGCCCGTGACGACCAGCTGAATTGTAAATGATTCTGCATGGTTTGATAGGCACGCTGCAGAATTTCTATATCACTGCTATTTTTAATAAAATAATAAGTATCTGGGAAAAATAATCCTTCGGCAGCTGTTTCAGTTGCGCCGATTAACTGTAGTATTTCCTGATCACTCAGGCTGGCTGTTTGGCTCTGTATGGCTGAGTGCTCGTTTAATACTTTGCGCATTTGCGCAAAAGTGGAACCTTCAAGAAATCTTATTTCATTCTGCTTTGCATCACCCTTGGTCAGGTAATCTAATAACGCTATTTGAGAGATATTTTCATTCAGCTGATAGTCACCGGCTCTGATTGCTGAGTCCTGACTCAGATAGCGTGCTAATAGTATCAATGGCCATTTGCTGGGAAAAACACCTGCATCGGCCAGTTGTTGCGAAACTTGTTTTAGATTACTGCCGGGACGGATAGAGAACTCATAGGGTATGGCAGGAAGCGAAATACTTGAATGGACATGAAGATAAAGCCATCCAATGAACAGAATAGCGATAGCTAAGATCAAAAATAGAAGGCGTTTTAGCGTAGGCATGCGCCACAAAAAGGTAAAGTTTTTTATACGCTACGGAAAACAAGCGTTCCGTTAGTTCCCCCAAACCCGAAGGAGTTCGATAATGCAACTTTGATGTCCATAGTTCTTGCTGTATTAGGGATATAGTCCAGATCACATTGCGGATCTTGATTGACGAGGTTGATTGTGGGGGGGGCAATCTGATGATGTATTGCCAATACGGAGAAGATTGCCTCTATACCACCGGCAGCACCGAGTAAATGTCCTGTCATTGATTTTGTCGAATTGACGGCAAGTTTGCTCGCGTAGTCACCGAAACAACGTTTAACGGCAATTGTTTCAGCGATATCACCCAACGGGGTAGATGTGCCATGTGCATTAATGTAATCGACTTCTGTAGTATTAATACCTGCATTTTTAAGGGCATTAGACATGCAGCGTGCTGCGCCTTCACCATCATCACTTGGCGCTGTCATATGATATGCGTCGGCACTCATGCCAAAACCAGCTAATTCCGCATAAATTTTCGCTCCCCGGCGTTTTGCGTGTTCTAATTCCTCCAGTACTAAAACTCCGGCACCTTCACCCAGCACAAAGCCATCACGATCGATATCCCAGGGCCGACTTGCAGATTCCGGATCAGAATTATGCGCCGATAAAGCTCTTGCAGCAGCAAACCCGCCGATGGCAAGCGGTGTTACACAGGATTCGGCACCACCGCAAACCATCACATCAGCATCACCATATTCAATCATGCGGGCCGAATTGCCGATACTGTGTGTGGCCGTGGTACAGGCGGTCACAATTGCTATGTTGGGTCCTTTATAACCAAACATGATGGATAAGTTACCTGCGATCATATTGATGATCGTGCTGGGGATAAAGAAAGGAGATATTTTACGTGGCCCGCCTGCATGGTAAGCAATATCTGTATTCTCAATCATAGGCAAACCACCGATGCCTGAACCGATATTAACACCGATTTGTTCTGGATCAAGCTGCCCAATATCATCTATACCAGCATCTTTAACAGCCTGAATTGCTGCAGCCATGCCATAATGGATAAAAGTATCCATGCGACGTGCTTCTTTGACAGATAAGTATTGTTGAATATCAAAATCTTTTACTTCACCAGCAATTTGCGAAGTGAAATTGGAGGCATCAAAACGAGTTATCCGAGTGATACCGGACTTTCCTGAGATGATATTTTCCCATGCATTTGATACCGTGTTTCCAACAGGCGAAACAATACCTAATCCGGTAACTACTACCTTACGTTTGGACAAAATAACTCCGCTTACAGGTACTTAAAAAACAAAATACTAATTAGTATTAGCAGTGACGTAGTTAATTGCTTCCTGGACGGTATTTATTTTCTCAGCTTGTTCATCTGGAATCTCGCATTCGAATTCTTCCTCTAATGCCATGACCAGTTCGACTGTGTCGAGAGAGTCTGCTCCCAAATCATTCACGAAAGATGATTCATTCTTGACTTCTGCTTCATTCACGCCTAGCTGTTCAGCTACAATCTTTCTAATACGCTGCTCAATATTTTCCATCTAGGTATTTCCTTCTCGGTAAGATTAACATATTCATTCTAGCAAATTTTCAATGCTAGCAAAACTGAAACATATAACTGCGAATTGCGCAGCTCTGATTCTTCAATAGTTTGTAATTTAGTCCATATACATTCCGCCGTTGACATGGAGTGTGGTGCCTGTAATATAACCCGCTGCAGATGAGGCTAAAAATGCCACGGCTGAAGCGACTTCTTCAGGCCGCCCTAATCTTCCCAAAGGAACATGCTGAATTAAGTTTTGTTGAAGTTCATCAGTCAGTGCGCGTGTCATGTCTGTATCAATAAAACCAGGAGCAACACAGTTTACAGTAATATTGCGACTGCCAACTTCACGAGCCAATGATTTACTAAAACCAAATACACCTGCTTTGGCTGCAGCGTAGTTTGTTTGTCCCATATTTCCCATTGCACCGACAACAGAGGTAATATTGATGATGCGGCCGTGGCGGGCTTTCATCATAGCACGGAGGACTGCGCGACTTAACCGGAACACTGATTTTAAATCAGTTTCAATGATTTCATCCCATTCTTCATCTTTCATGCGCACTAACAGGTTATCGCGCGTGACTCCGGCATTATTGACCAAAATTTCCACTTCACCAAATTTTTCGCGAATGATTTGAATCGTACTGTTAATTTGCTCGGTATCATTCACATTCAGAGTGATGCCGATGCCTTTGATGCCGGCTTTCTCAAAATATTGATTAATCGTGTTTGTACCGCTTTCAGTGGTTGCAGTACCAATCACAACAGCACCCAATTGGCCAAGCTTGAGCGCGATGGCTTGTCCAATTCCTCGGCTGGCACCTGTTACTAAAGTTATTTTATTTTCCAAAATCATGCCTCCATGAATAGAGCCATGACTGTTCGTAGCAAATGTTCATTGTCGCTATATTATCCTTAAATTTTTAACAGCTTGTCTGATTGTTTCACTGTTTTCCAGTGATAGTTGCTGTAAATTCTGATCGATTCGTTTGTTTAGTCCGGCCAATATCTTTCCCGGTCCACATTCGACGACATGAGTTATACCGGCAGCGGCAAAGGCTCGAATTGTGTCTACCCAGCGGACAGAGCTGATAAGCTGTTGAACCAAAATTTTCTTAATACCTGCGGTATCGGGATGCGGTTTTACATCGGCGTTATGCAGAATTTGGATTTTAGGGGGGTGCAGCATTACGTGCTCCAGTTGCTGTTGCATACTTTCGGCTGCTGATCTCATCAATGAGCAATGCGAAGGGATGCTCATTGGCAACATGATTGCACGTTTTGCCCCTTTGGATTTAGCCATTTCAATTCCTTGCAGGATGGCATTTTTGTGCCCGGCAATTACTACCTGACCGGGCGAATTAAAATTGGCCGGCTCAAGAGATTCTCCTTGACCTTGGTTTGTGATGTCATGACATATTGCTTCAATGAGTTCGTCCTCTAATCCGAGAATAGCCGCCATGCCACCCACACCGTCAGGTACGGCTTGTTGCATAGCTTGCGCACGGAAGCGCACCAGCGATAACGCATCAGCAAAACTCAGCGCTTCGGCTGCGACCAATGCGGTGTATTCGCCCAGACTATGTCCGGCCAGGAGTGCTGGATTGCCGCCTTCTAAACTGGTCCATGCACGATACACAGCCACCCCTGCGGTTAACACGAGCGGTTGTGTATTGATGGTGAGATTGAGGTCATCCGCCGGTCCATTATTCACCATAGACCAAAAATCCTGTTTGAGGATATCGGATGCTTCCTGAAAGGTTTCCTGAACGATCGGTAAATCCTTATACCCATTGATCATTCCAACAGATTGCGACCCTTGACCTGGAAATACAAATGCAAATTTCATAATCACCAGCGCAGTATGACTGCACCCCATGTGAATCCGCCGCCAACACCCTCTAATAGGATCAGCTGATCAGGTTGGATGCGTCCGTCACGTACCGCCATGTCGAGCGCGAGCGGAATGGAAGCCGCAGAAGTGTTGCCATGTTTGTCTACAGCTACAACTACTTTATCCATGGGCAATCCGAGTTTTTTTGCCGTTGATTGAATAATCCGGATATTGGCTTGATGAGGAATTAACCAATCGATATCCGTCGTCTGTAAATTATTTTTGGCTATAGCCTCTTGCACTACTTCTTCAAGAACTTTGACGGCGAATTTAAAAACGGTATTACCTTCCATGTTGATGTAGGGCGTACCTTGTACTTTTCCACCGCTGATACAACCCGGTGCTGATAAGATATTACTATAGCTACCATTGGCATGGAGGTGGGTGGATAAAATACCCGGATGGTCGTTTTGCGAAAGCACTACGGCACCGGCGCCATCGCCAAATAAAACGCAAGTGCTGCGATCGTTCCAGTCAAGTATTTTAGAATAGATTTCGGTGCCGACTACTAATGCATTCCGGCACTTACCAGAACTCACGAACATGTCGGCGGTAGCCAGCGCATATACAAAACCGCTACAGACGGCTTGAACATCAAATGCCGGGCAGTTTTCTATACCCAGTTTATTTTGTAGAATACAGGCAGTGCTGGGAAAAATCATGTCCGGAGTCGTGGTGGCGACAATGATGAGATCGATATCTTTATTGGTTACACCAGCAGCCTTCATGGCATTCTGACATGCATATAAAGCCAAATCGCTGGCTACTTGATCCTCACTGGCAATATGCCGCTGGGTGATACCTGTGCGCGTTCGTATCCATTCGTCACTGGTATCCATCATGCGTTCCAGATCAAGGTTGGTGAGGATTTTTTCCGGTAAATAACTACCTGTTCCAGTGATTCTTGAATACATTATTTTATAATTTCTTTTGAAGTGGTCTGAGAATGCCGGGAAAACTCGGCTACCCGTTCACTGATATGCCGCAGCATCCCGCCACGAACTTCTTCAGCGGCGCGTTTTATGGCAAAACCAAACGCATATTTGTCTGCAGAACCATGACTTTTAATCACAATGCCGCGTAAGCCCAGGAAACTGGCGCCATTGTATCGACGATGATCGACGCGTCGTTTAAAGGAATTGATAACCGGCATTGCAATAATACCAGCTAGTTTGGTGAGTAAATTGCGCTTGAATTCTTCGCGCAGATAGGTTGCCAGCATTTGTGCCAGGCCTTCTGAAGTTTTTAGAGTGATATTGCCGACAAATCCATCACAAACCACGACATCAGTAGTTCCCTTATAAATGTCTGTGCCTTCAACATTACCATAAAAATTAAGCCCGCTATTGCGTAGTAGTTCAGCCGCTTGTTTAACTATCTCATTGCCCTTGATTTCCTCTTCACCAATATTGAGCAAGCCAACGCTTGGGAATGCTTTATTTTCCACAGAGGATACCAGCGAAGCGCCCATGAGACCAAACTGAAATAAGTGCTCCGCTGTGCAGTCGACGTTGGCACCCAAATCCAATACGTAGGTGTGACCGGTAATAGTGGGTAATATGACGGCAAGTGCAGGGCGGTCAACCCCCGGGATTGTTTTCAATACAAACCGCGAAGTTGCTAGCAATGCGCCCGTGTTCCCGGCACTGATACAAGCTTGTGCTTCACCCGTTTTAACGAGATTAATGGAAACGCGCATTGAGGAGTCTTTCTTGCTTCGCAGGGCGACCGAAGGGGATTCATCCATGCTGACAACTTCACTCGCTGGATGTAATCGAATTCTCGGACCAAATTCAGAATTTGCGGCGCGTAACTCTGCCGCAATGGCATCAGGAATGCCGACTAGAATGATATTGGCTTCAGGATCGCTGCGCAAATATTCAACCGCTGATGGGACTGTTACATGGGGGCCATGATCACCACCCATGCAGTCTATTGCTACAGTAATATCCAATTTCAGTGCTCTTGTGGCTGGGAGAAACTATATATTTAATACGGCTTGTAGCAATAGAAATTATGTTTAATCGTTTTTGGTTTTAACAACTTTCTTGCCACGATAATATCCATTAGGGCTAATATGGTGACGTAAATGAATTTCTCCAGTACTTGATTCAACAGCTAATGGTGGACTAGTCAGAAAATCATGCGAACGGTGCATACCGCGTTTCGAAGGGGATTTTTTATTTTGTTGGACTGCCATGTGAATAACTCCTTAAACTCAATTTGTCTTTTTTAATGCCAATAACGCTGCAAAAGGGTGCGCTGATTGCTTGTTGGTCAGATTTTCTTTGATTGATTCTAATTCCTGCACGTTGCATTCACCCTCTGCATGCCATGATGAAATCGGTAAGCTGAGAATGACTTCATCCTCAATTAAACTGATCACGTCCATATCAGGTGTAGCTAAAATTGCATCGGCAGTATCGTCTTCGTCAGCCTGATCCAGTTCCGCTTCAGTCTTCACCAGCACTAAGGATGTTTGCAAATCAATTGTATGTAATAATTTTCCTAGACAACGCTGGCAGCTAAGATGTATTTTACCGTTAATCTCCAAATGCAGGCCGGGTTTTTCATGCTTGTCAAACTGACCACTGATTTGGTAGATTAGCTCCCCTTCTTTGTCAAACAGAAAATCATGCAAACGCACAAGCGCATCCACCGGGATTTTACCATGATGTATGCCCGCATTCTGTACAAAATCTAAGGGGTTTATCACAAAGCTTACAGACATAAGGCGCGCATGTTATATTTTTTACTCTTACGTGTCAAAAAATCAGAAGAAAAATCAGAAGGAAATTTTGAAAACACAAAACACTACCCCGAAAATAATATTGGGATCAAGTTCGATTTATCGCAAAGAATTGCTTCAGCGCCTACAGATTCCATTTGAAACAATCAGTCCTCAAATCAATGAAACGCCGTTGTCCAATGAGTCGCCCGAAGAAACCGCTGCACGATTGGCGGAAGCAAAAGCACGTGCAGTTGCTAAAATTTACCCGCAAGCTCTCATTATAGGCTCAGATCAAGTGGCGGCATTGGGAGATTTTCGCCTCGGAAAGCCACTGAACCATGCCAATGCAACCGAACAGCTCAGACGAGTCCGTGGTAAGGAAGCTGTTTTTTATACGGCTTTATGTCTCCTGAATAGTTTTACTGATCGGTTGCAAATGTGTGTTATTCCTTATCATGTGAAATTCCGGCAATTCAGTGATCAACAAATTGAAAATTATCTGCTTAAAGAACAGCCTTACCATTGTGCGGGTAGTGCAAAATCTGAAGGGCTTGGCATCGCACTGATCGAGCAGATGACTGGAGATGATCCAAGCGGGTTGATTGGATTGCCGCTCATTGCTTTGGTCGACATGTTAGCTCAGGAAGGAATGGAGGTCATTTGAAAATAGGGCTTATCGCAGAAGCTTTTGAATTGCAAATATTTTAATAATGTGAAATCATTATACTTTGAGTGAAACTTTTCACTTATTATAAATCAGACCCCTATGCGGAAATACTCTACTTATCCGATCATTCTTATGTTGATTGTCTGCATATTGACGAATGGACTGAGTTTGTCATTCAAAGGGGAAGTATTTGCGCACGAACTGGATCATATCCGCCAGGCGCTATCGTCTGATCCTGCGACACATCTGGAATTGCATCGGAATAGTGTTGCCAGAGATGGTGTGGATCTTGATGCGGCAACGCATTTATGTCTGCATTCGGCGGGGCAGTACCAACCTTTTTTCTTTAATTCTTTTCCTCTGATACCGGATCAGATCGTCACAGAAGCTTTATCTGTATTCATTTCTGCCATTATTCCAGAAACGATTCCCGATCTCCCGCTCCGGCCTCCTCGAAACCTTTCTTTAAGCTAAATTTTAAAATTGTGTTGTTTGTGGATCGTTTCTTTGATCCATAGCATCGTAAAAACAGGCTAATTCAAGCTAGGCCGAATAACCTGTTTTGATAGGCTTGAGCAATGCGGAGGTTTTCTATGAAATTGAGTGACCTATTAATAGCATTACGCTATTGGGTGGCACCAGAATTACGGGTTATGCTGCTGGGTTCTATTCTCTTGCTGAGTTTCTCAGTTCAGATAAAGAACGCCGGGGCTGATTCTCTTAACAAATTGTCTGGCGGGAAAAATGATTATCTGGCTGATTCGGTAAATAGCGATGATAAGAATGATCTCACTTTACGTCACGCAATTAGTCTTGCACTGCTTCAAAATCCGGAATTGGCAGCTTTTTCCAAGGAAATGCGTGCGTTGGAAGGGGTGACACTGCAAGCGGGTTTGTTGAGAAATCCGGAGCTTTCAGTCAACGTTGAAAATATCGGAAATATCCAAAAGCTGCGCGGCGATATTAATGCACCTGAATCAATAGTGCAGGAAGTAGTACAGCAGGTTACGACTATTCGGATTGGCCAATTGATAGAGCTGGGCGGCAAACGTGCGGCCCGGGTCAGTGCGGCGCTATTGGGTGAAGAACTGGCCGCCATGGATTATGAAACCCGGCGGGTGGAAATTATTGCCAGAGTGGCCAATGTGTTTACGGAAGTGCTCGCTGCGCAAGAGCGGCTCAGGCTTGCTGAAGAAACCCGGCAAGTTTCACAAAACGTGGTTAATAGCGTGACCAAACGTGTGCAAGGCGGGAAAGTGGCGCCTATTGAGGAAACTAGAGTCAGGGTGGGGCTATCGACTACGCGTATTGAATATGAACAAGCGCAACGGGATTTAATATCTGCACGGAAGCGGCTGGCGTTATTGTGGAATAACTCTTCTCCACAATTTAGCAAGGCGCTGGGGAATCTTGAAACGCTGATTGCCCCGCCTAATTTGCAAATGTTGGAAGAGCGTGTTTTGAGTAATCCAATGGCGCAGCGTGCGATGAAGAATATTGAACAACGTAAAGCGTTGCTGGAAGTAGAGCAAACGCGCCGCATTCCCAATCTGACCATAAATGCAGGGGTTGTGAATTATGCGTTAGTGGGCGGCAATACGGCTATAGCGAGTGTCATGGTGCCGTTGCCACTGTTCGATCGTAACCAAGGAAATATCAAAGATGCTTATCAACGGGTGGACAAAGCCATGGATGAGCGAGCCGCGATGGAATTACGGTTGAGAACTGAGCTCACGCAATCTTATGAAGCGATGTCCGCAGCATGGAATGAAATTAACATATTGCGTGATGAAATATTGCCCGGCGCTCAAAGTGCTTTCCATGTGATGCGTAGGGGCTATGAGTTGGGGAAATTTGGTTTGCTGGAGCTGCTGGATGCGCAACGTGTTTTATTTCAGAATCAAGTGCTCTATGTACGTGCACTGGCAAACTATCAACGGTTGGTAAACGACATCGAGCGCCTGATTGCAGGGCCTATCGATAGTGTCAAGCCGAATCATGAAATTAACATACGCCAACCCTAGTGGCGGGAAAAGGTTAAGGATTAAATTATGAATAAAGCGCGATGGATGCCAATCCTGATTGTGATTGTCATAGGGATTGTTGTGGGTGGATTGATTTTAACGCTGGATAAGCCTTCTGCGGTGACAGAGGAAGCGGCACACATCAATGCCAATGAGAAATTAGATGGAAATCAACCGGGTATTGGGCCAAGAGGCGGTAAGTTATTCACCGGTAGTGATCTTAGTGTGGAGCTGACTATTTTTGAGAAAGGCGTACCACCACAGTTCCGGATTTATTTGTATGAAAAGGGTAAGTTGTTGCCGCCAACAGCAGCGCATCTCGCAATTACATTATCCCGGCTGGGAGCGCCCTCACAATTGTTCAAATTTACTCCCGAAGCGGATTATCTGCTGGGAGACCAAGAAGTGGAAGAGCCGCATTCATTTGATATCGCGATTGCGGCGGAACGCAATGGCAAAGTAATGCGCTGGAGTTACAGCCAGATCGAGGGGCGGGTGGAAATTCCGGATGCCATGCTGAAAAGCATGGGCGTTGTACTTTTGACGGCAGGGCCAGCGATCATCAAGCCAAAACTCAAACTGCCGGGTGAAGTGACATTCAACGAACATACCATAGTGCGGGTAGTGCCGCGGGTTGCCGGCATGGTGACTGCCGTTCAAGGCCATCATGGGCAGCACGTGAAAAAAGGCGAGGTGCTGGCGGTTCTCGAAAGTCCGATGTTGGCGGATTTACGCAGCCAGTATTATGTTGCTAAGAAGCGGCTGGGATTGACAAGGGCTACCTACGAGCGCGAGAAACAATTATGGGAAGAAAAGATTAGCGCTAAGCAGGATTTTCTTTTGGCGCAGGAGTTATGGAATGAAGCAGAAATTGCACTGGAATTGGCTGCTACGAAGTTGATTGCACTGGGTGTGCAACCGGAATCCAATCATTCAAAGACAACTATTTCGCGTTATGAAATACGTTCGCCGATTTCCGGGATCATTATTGCCAAAGCCATCGCATTGGGTGAAGCGGTCAAAGAAGACCGGGAAATTTATACCGTCGCGGATGTCTCCACTGTGTGGACGGCTATTACGGTTTATCCAAAAGATCTGAATGTGGTTAGGGAGGGTCAGAAAGTAGCAGTGAAAGCGACTGCTTACGATGTGGAAAGCGAAGGAACTATTACCTATATTTCGACGTTAATCGGCGGGCAAACACGTACCGCAACAGCGCGGGTCGAATTGGATAATCAAGAAGGTCAATGGCGCCCCGGTATGTTTGTAAATGCCGAATTGGTGGCGGAAGAAATTCAGGTTCCTGTGGCTGTTTCAGTCGCTGCTATTCAAACGCTGCGCGATTGGTCAGTGGTATTTGGCCGTTATGATCAGTATTTCGAAGTTCGTCCTTTGGAGTTAGGCCGTAATGATGGCGAGATGGTTGAGGTGCTGAAGGGGTTGACTCCCGGAGAACAATACGCTGGCGGTAACAGTTT
>NZ_JAIEME010000042.1 GCF_019752415.1 Nitrosomonas sp. | reverse complement strand
AGCTCCTCCGGGTTTTTATCTGCTTTATGCCTGGAACGCTGCAGGGGTACCATCCATTGCTAAGATTATCCATATTGGCTAGATTGTCAGGGGCACCAATCATAATAACTTTTATAACAGAACTGTTAATCGGCACACTAGGAATCTAATAAAGGAAGTAGTTTGTGATGACCGAACGCTTTATTAGGCTCAGTGTATTCGGATTCCACCAGGACCAGAAAGCCTGAATTTCCAACTGCGGGGTGAATACATTGACGCCAAACATTCTTCTGTTAATCTCTGCGAGTTTAATTCCTCGTCTCTTGGGTCGAAAGCTGGCTGGAAACCAGCAGATTGAAGAGTTCAGCTAATACCCCGCTGCTTGCGGCGGGGTGCTTTATCTTTGAGGCATGTAACAAAGAATATGCCTTTCTCTGTCAGTTGGTTATGCCAGTCATAATTGCTGCAACCCCTCGGCGACTACAATGCGGCCTGATGGAAATATGAATAGACGAAGGTCAATAGCAGATGCATTTAATGCGTAGACCGTATTGGTCAGATTGACACCGAAGCTGTTGTTGCGATACAGTTTACGTGCACGTCAGATCAGCAATATCGCCAGGTCTTCCCAGATGTTCCAGTTGCGCGCTTCGTTGACGTCTGCCAATGTCAAACGTTTGACGGGTGCTCGAAATTGCTCGGTACAACTCTGATTACGAACGCTCAAATCGCCGCCATTATGAGCTTCGATTCTCGCGAAGTTCGTCCATGGCACAAACTCCATGAATTGTGCGAACAGCATTTTTCCAAAATTCATACACCACCTCCAGAAAACTTAACTTCTGGAGATTACTCGAACCCGAATTTGCGAAATATGATTTCAAATCGGTACCAAAATATTTTCTCGGAGAGCCGCTTCAGTACTTGGCTCTATCGTTTTAGTAGCTCACTTAACCGAATACTACTGATTTACCCCGTCACTCAGTAGTTTAATGTGTTTCCAAACTCAACTACTTTGCATTGAAAGTGCACAGTGGTTTTGAGTACCATAGCTAGCTCGACTGGTTGCATATCAATCAAACCAGCCCTAACGGGGGTTCGTCCATCAGCGCGATCTGCTCGCGCAATTCCAGTATTCGTTCTTGCCAATAGCGTTGCGTATTAAACCACGGGAATGCTTGTTTAAAGGCTGGGTCGTCCCATCGCTGTGCTAGCCATGCGGAATAATGAATCAGGCGCAAGGTACGGAGTGCTTCGATCAGATGCACTTCATTTGAATCAAAATCGCAAAAATCTTCATACCCTACTAGCACGTCATTCAACTGTCGTACCATATCTGTGCGCTCACCCGATAACAACATCCATAAGTCCTGCACAGCAGGACCCATGCGGCTATCGTCAAAATCCACGAAGTGCGGGCCGCTATCTGTCCATAGCACATTACCCGCATGGCAATCTCCATGCAGGCGTAACGCTTTCATATGGTTTCCGGCACGTTCAAAGCAAAGACGAATACCGGTCAGTGCCTGCTCAGCCACGCTATGATAGGCAGTTTCAAGATCGGCCGGAATAAAATTATTTGTCATTAAGAAATCAAGCGGTTTTACACCAAAACTTGCTATATCCAGTGTGGGGCGATGCTGGAACGGCTTAAGTGCGCCAATGGCGTGGATACGACCCAAAAAGCGCCCCATCCATTCCAGCGTGTTCCGGTCTTCAAATTCTGGTGCACGTCCACCGTGTTTGGAAAAAACGGCGAAGCGGAATTCTTCGACAGTGTGCAGGGTTTTTCCATCCAACACCAATGCAGGTACCACAGGAATCTCGTGTTCGGCCAATTCCTGTACGAAAGCGTGTTCTTCAAGTATGGCCTCATTTGTCCAACGCCCTGGCCGATAGAATTTTGCTACCAGCGGCAAGCCTTCTTCCATGCCAACCTGATAGACGCGGTTCTCATAGCTGTTCAGCGCTAACAGTCTGCCATCACTGTGGCATCCCAAGCTATCTAACGCATTCATGACGCAATCGGGGGTAAGTAAAGAGAAAGCTAGCGTCACTGTATTGGCTCTTTACGCATTGATTTATTCTCCAAAGGAGGGTTGATCTTAACCAACCCCAAATCATTCCAACCAGCGTGACCCAAATCGCGCAATGTCGCAATGTTCTTATCGAATATTTTCCCGGCCTCTGGAAAAACCAATACCGCCCGCATGACACTGGCTTCGCGCAGCAGATGCATCATAGGATATGGCGACCGGTTGGTATAGTTTTCGATATCGTCCGGTTGTGTTCCGGAAAATTGATACTGCGGGTGAAAACTGGCGACTTGCAACACATTTTCCAAACCCATGTCTTCCAGCGCCAAATCGGCCACACTGAGAAAATCGTTGTAGTCGAGAAAATCAGTGAGTACATAGGGATGAACCAGCAAGGTTGTGTCGATATCTTCTGCTGAAGTTTCAGCCAATATTTCCAGTGCGTGCATCAGGTCATTTAGCAAATCCTCATGCGTGGTTGCACTGCTCACTATATAACTTATCTGATTTTTCACGCGTACGGCCTTCGCGAACGGGCACAGATTGAGGCCGATGACGGCACGCTCCAACCACAGTTTGGTCGCAACTATTATTTTTTCGTTTGTTGCGATATCCATAGTAATTTTAAATACCCCAGAAAATTAAGTCATGCGCGTCGATACGAGCTGACAATTTCGAATTCGTTTTAGTAAAAAATTAATTGATTAGCTTTGCCGGAGCCAAGCCGGTTAATTAGCGGGCTCCGTAACTTGGCGAAAACATGGTTTAGCGGGCAGTATCCATGGGATCGCTACAATTAAAATATTATTACTCCTCTTCAACTTTGCCGCGCAACGACTTTCTGCGACTCTGAGTCGCTTTGCCTTCCAAACGTTTTGTCTTAGAAGCTCTAGTTGGCTTAGTGGGTTCCCGTAGCTTCATTTGGATAGTGACACTCTTAATAATCTCCACCAGTCGATTGAGTGCATCTTCTTTGTTCTTAATCTGACTGCGATACCGCTGCGCCTTGATAATAACAACGCCTTCACTAGAGACTCGACTATCATTTAAATTCAGCAGTCTTTCTTTGTATATTTCTGACAAAGATGACGCTTTTATATCGAACCGCAAATGAATCGCAGTCGACACTTTGTTCACATTTTGTCCACCTGAACCTTGTGAGCGTATCGCCTGGATTTCGATCTCCGCCAAGGGTATTGCCAGATTATCTGATATTCTCAACATGATTAGTCGTTTAGATTCCGCTTCATTATTAATGATTACTACTTATTTAAAGCGAAATTATCTTATCTTTCATCAGATTACTTTACCATCCTAACCAGCGAGCAAAAGTAACTACCCCCGGTATTATGTCATTGTTCTTGCGTATCCAACTGTCTGTGATAGCAATACCTGTTGATTGTGTGCCAATCCGAGTGCATCGGCAATCGCAGCGCAATTGATCCAGGCGCGAATTACAGTAGCCAAACCATTACTGACAGCGAACAAGTATACATTTTTGGCAATAGCACCTGCTGCGACAGCGGCGTAGGATTCTCGTTGTCCTGTCGGCACTAGATGCATCCTCGTATAATCGGCTACATACACCAGATCCAGCGGTGCTTCATCGGCGAAATCTTGATAGCCCGTAATGCGCCTCAAGTCACTTGCTGCTACCAGATGCAGCCTGACCAGGTCATCTTCCCTTTTAAGCGATCAATAGCAATATCCGTCTGCTCTAGCTCTAGACTTAGTTCAAGTGGCGACAGCAAAGTGTGCGCACTATGTAATTCATCGGCTTTATAGCAAGCCGTATCTTATTTGATTATATTCTTTAATGACTTTACCCTGAAGTATTTATACAATTTACAGAAAGCAGATCTACACCTGCATCGAATTATGTATTGCACCCGGAAATGATTTATGTGAAAACAGTTTTTCTCGGTCGAAAATATATTCTAACGAATTTAATCAGATCATAACTCTGAACGATAGGTTGAATTAGTTTGTGGCAACCACCACAACGAATAACATTTTTCAACGATCTAATTTAAATTTTAGATAGAAAAACTAATAAATATAAGACCATGTTCGCGTTAAATGTTGATACCTCAAAACGCCCAAAGCGGCTCGTAATATATATGCATTTTTGGTTTCATCTAAAATACGTCACCATCCGAAATAGTTGGATAGGTAACGGGTACCCACGCTATGAAAACGATCAGAGGGTGTTTCTACATGAAGCTGGCAAATCAGGAAATAAAGCAGAAAACCCAAATAAATTTGCTCCACGCGCTCTGCACCTATCCCCGCGGCAAGACCACGGGGAATCGCAAATTCACTTCCTGGAGATCATGGACTTGTTATACTGGTACAACCATTCAACGCCAAGGGGTAACGATATCGATATCTCTTTAATGCCACAGCTAGAATGCTTTATGGGTATTTACTCTGGAAAGTAAAAACGCCCGAGAATCTCCACCAGAAGTGTCTTCCAAGATCTCCATCCGCCAATCTGTCCAGCATGGCTCGCTATCCTTGTTCTTTGGAAAATGGAGCGAGGAATTCGAATAGAACCTAACGAAATACTAGCGTTCTATCTGGTCAACGGCCAGCCAATTAACAGTACCGTTATAGTGACAACACCGGCCATGATATTCATCGGTATCCCAGCACGCAGGAAATCAGTAAATCGATACTCTCCGGGGCCATAAACCATCATATTCGTCTGATACCCTAATGGTGTTGCGAAACTAGCAGAAGCCGCCATCATGATAGCGAACACAAAAGGCTCATTACTTAAGCTGGCTTTCTCTGTAATTTCCAGCACAATCGGCAGCATTAAAAGCGCTGCGGCATTATTGGTAATGACTTCGGTTAATATTGAGATGGATATATAGACCAAAATGAGTAGCAGCCAGGGTGTACCACCGCTCAAATCCACGATATTTGCCGCAAGATATTTGGCGACACCGGTTTTCTCCAAAGCCATACCCAAGGCAAATGATGATGCAATCGTAATGATAACCGTCAAATCAAGACTTCTTTCTGCCTGATTGGCAGAACAACAGCCAGAAATAATCATCAGACCGGCGCCAATCAGTGCCGCATTAAGCATAGTTATGACTTCAAAGCTTGCTGCTGCTACAACTCCTACGAGAATAGCCCAAGCAACATACGCACGTTCATGACGCGGCGATTCTGTGTTCAGATCATTAATCAGCAGAAAATCCTTGTTATAGCGCTGGCGGCTGACAAAAGCCGGTCTTGCTTCCAGCAACAACGTATCACCGGCCTGCAATATGATGCTTCCAAGATTGCCTTTAATGCGCTCGCCATTACGTGCTACAGCCAATACTGCTGCGCCATAGCGAGAACGAAAGCGCGCATCGCGAATCGCGTACCCCAGTGCTGCACAATGTGGTGACACGACGGCTTCGATCAAACGCCGTTCAGCATGTTGCATGGTGAACGCTTGAGTTTGTTCTTCCTCAGTCGATGGAACAATTCCATTAATTCGCATCAAATCAGAGATTGCGTCGGTATCACCGGCAAATACCAACCGATCACCACCTTGAAGCACTTCTTCGGGTGAGACCACGGTAATCGCGGTTCCATTTCGATCAATCTCAACCAGGTATACGCGTTGTAAGTGCCTTAACCCGGCCTGCTCGATAGTTTTTCCGACCAAGGGACCATTGGGTGCGATGGAGACTTCCAGAGTAAACTCGCGCAGATTGGAAAAGACCTGGCCTTGCGTCCGGTCTGGCAACAACTTTGGAAAGGCTAGCCACATTAATAAAAAACCGGCAATGGCAACGGGTATACCGACAGCCGTTATCGAAAACAAAGAAAAACCGGATTCACCGGTCAACACCTGATACTGACCGTTAACGATCAGATTGGTGCTAGTTCCAATCAATGTAATCGTGCCGCCCAAAATAGCGGTATAGCTTAACGGAATCATCAACTTCGAAGGCGAAATCCCAATCTTGCGCGACCAGCTATAAATGGCCGGAATCATGGTGGCAACCACCGGAGTGTTATTCAGAAAGCTGCTAAGAAACACGACCGGGAAAAACATCCTGGAAATTGCGCCTCGCACCGTTTTCGGTCTGCCTAACAAGGCAGTCACTAGTAAATCGATCGCGCCGGAGGCATGCATCCCTGCGGCAACTACAAACATGCCCGCAACGGTAATCAACCCTGAGTTACTAAACCCACTTAACGCATCGTTAGCGCTCAGAATTCCGGATGCACTGAGTATCGTCAGCGCCCCAAGCATGACTAAATGCGGACCAATCCGAGTAAAGATAAGTGTCGCCAACACAGCGATGCATAGAATCAGTGCAAACCAGCCTTGCCATTCCATAGTTTTATACTCCTGAGAAAATATTCGAAATATACCGTAGTTACTGATACGGCTATAAATAATTAATTATTATAATGATATGTCTACAAATTATATGTAGCCGTTCAGACAGATTTAAAATCTAAAAGGTTTCTCCGGTTATCAGCTAAACTTACTGGCACTTGAAAATCACCGTTGACCGTACGTGTGGTTAATTGACGGCATGATTTCAATAAACTTTTGCAGAATCGTTTGTTTCAAAATACACAATGTGGAAACCCCAATGCATAAGACCCTTATTTCATTCCTATTTAGCCTGAGTTTAACGATGGCAACTTCCAGTTTCGCGCACCAACACATCCGCCCCGGGCTATGGGAAATCACCACAAAATCGGATTTGTTGGCGCTGGTGCCGCATATTCCCTCGGAACAAATGCAGCAACTCAGCGACCTCGCCCGTCGCTATGGCCTTCAACTGCCTCAAATAGAAAATGGCGCAGCCACCTCAAAAATCTGCATCACAGCAGAAATGGCAAAACAGGCAATTCCCGCCTATTTTTATGAAGACCGTTCCGGCTGCATCGTCCAGAATGCAAAACGTATCGGCAACAGCTATGAATTGGATCTCGTCTGTACAAACCAGCATTTCCAAGGCAATGGAACCGCACGAGGGACTTTCAGCAGCCCGGAAAACTTCTCTGGAAATACCGAATTCGACAGCACCGTAAATGGCACGCCGGTTCATGCATTGGCTGAAACGTACGGTCGCTGGGTTGGCGAACGCTGCACTGCAGTCAATCCGTTGCAATGATTGAGAGTTTTCTATTCCGAATAGACGCTACAAATAAACGGTTAGAGAATTAAATTCCCTTGCTGAAGAATTACTCGGCGCAAACCTGTTCTGCCATTTCATATATCCATTCCAGCCTGCGTTAGCTCAGATTAGATCGTACAGTTTATACATGAAAGAATGCATCTTGACCTGTTTTTAATCCCACCGCAGCAATGTAAATAGTTTTTCATCAACCTGCTAAATTTATCTCTCGCAATTTTTGTGTGATAATCAACTCGCATTCCAGAATTGCCAGAAAGCTTTTCCACAATAAAACCAATAAATTAAACTTTTTTGCGTATCTAGAAGCAGTCTCTCCGAAGTTCAACTTAATTGTAAGGTAAAAACTATGACTCCTTTTCTTAGTGAATTAATAGGTACTTTTATACTGGTTTTATTGGGTAACGGTGTCGTTGCCAACGTCGTACTGAATAAATCCAAGGGCAATAATGCCGGATGGCTAACCATCGCAGCCGGTTGGGGCATTGCGCTTTTCGTGGCGGTTTATGCCGTGGCCGCTTCCAGTGGCGCGCATTTAAACCCTGCGGTGAGTATCGGTCTCGCTGCTGCGGGTAAGTTTGCATGGGATTTGGTACCGATTTATGCGTTGGGACAAATGCTTGGCGCGATGCTGGGTGCATTGATTGTCTGGATCACCTATCGTCAGCATTTTAACGCAACGACCGATCCAGATATGCAACTCGCGGCATTTTGCACCGGACCAGCAATTCGCAGCCCGTTCAATAACATCATTACGGAAGCAGTCGGCACATTCATGTTGGTGTTTGGCGTGATGATGATGGCTGCGCCGCAGGAAGGTCTGGGTACATTGAATGCCTTACCGGCTGCACTGCTACTGTTTGGTATCGGCTTATCACTCGGCGGACCTACTGGCTTTGCAGTTAATCCCGCACGTGACCTGGGGCCGCGCATTATGCATGCGATTCTCCCAATGAACAATAAACGCGACAGTGATTGGGGTTACGCCTATGTACCAATAGTGGGAGGTATTATCGGCGGACTGATTGCAGCGGTGGTTTATTCGGCGCTGTAAAGATTTATCAAATTATTAGAGGGTCTCTGAATAGCCCACATTTGTCATTCTGAATGCAATGAGTAATCTTATGCAACTCATTCTACAGACTTCTCACTTTGCCCGAAATGACAGTTATTCAGCGGTTCCTTAAGGAAGTTTCTTCGATAGGCTCAGGACGAACGGTAATAGATTGATTACGTTCGTGGTGGGCTTGTCGAACCATGAATGTAATCAACTTAATCAGAGCTTCCTTAAGTTATGCCGCACACTCTCCCATAGCTTCTGCAATCGTTTACTCGATACCGGATACGGCGTCTTCAATTCCTGCGCGAAAAGCGATATGCGTAATTCCTCGATCTGCCAGCGAAATTCATTAAGGTTCTCATCAATCAGCCCGATTTTCTGATGCTTTTCCCGGCACTGCACATATTGTTGCCAGATTGCGGCCACTTCCCTGCTATTTCGTTCGTCGCGTTCCAGGTTGGTGGCTAGTTTTTCCAGGCGCAAAGTCATGCCTTTCACATAGCGCGGAAACTGTTGCAATCTTTTCCAAGAGGTATGGCTGAGAAATCCGGGATAAATCAGATTGTCGAGCTGCTCACTGAACTCAGCTTTTATTGTGTTGTTGCGAAGCGCTGTTAATCGCCCCATCAGGACTTGATACTCACTGCCTATTTGTTGCAGCAAACTGGCGAGTGCGGTCGCGACTTCCGGCAGGCGGCTTTTAGCGCGTTGGTTGTGTACTGCAAATTCGGATTCACTGCGCGGCAGTGGATCACCCCCCAGCAACGCGCGATCGATGATGGCGTTCAGCATATCTTGCTTCAGCTCTCCCGGATTCATCCGGGTCGATAATTGCAAGCTGGCTTGTTTGAGTCCGGGTAAATTCTTATCCAACTGTTTGAGCTGTTCTCTCAATGCCAAACACAATAACTGTCTTACCCCCAGGCGCATCGCTGTATCCGCCGCTTCTTGCGTATCGAATAGCCGGATAGCGACACAGTCTGTTTGCTCGATCAGCGCCGGATAACCAGTCAGTTGCTGACCATTGCGTTTAAACACCACTTCCGCCGGCAAATCGCCAAAATCCCACCGCGTGAGGGCATCGCGCTCAATACTGATTTTTTCGTTTCCGGCATCGCGTTTTACAAATGTCATTTGTGCGGCTTTGCCGAGCTGCATTTGCAGTTCGGCGAGATTGCGGCTCATGGCCAAATCTTGTCCTGCATCATCCTTCACTTGAATATTCATCAACAGATGCGTGGGCATGTCTTTGTCTTGCCAGGTTTCCGCGGGAACCGGCAGGTTGGTTTTTCTGAGAATGAATTTCTCTAAAGCATCCCGCAATGAGCCCTTTTGCAAAGTGTTCGACGTTCCCTGCAGAAATTCAGTGACGGATTCCGGCAATGGGACTAGGTTGCGGCGAATCTGCTTGGGTAATGCTTTTAAATACCAGGTCACTTTTTCACGAATCAAACCGGGAACCAGATAATCCAGTTGATTGGCATCCAACCGGTTGAGCAATGGCAACGGCACAGAAACGGTTACGCCGTCGAGCAGATGCGTGGGTTCAAAGCGGTAAGTAAGTGGTAACACGCTGCCATCGGACAGTGTCATGCTTTCTGGAAACTGCACTTCCGTGACATGACCGGCCTGATGGCGCATCAGCAATTCCCGTTTCAGATAAAGCAACTGGGAATCTTGTTGCTCAGCCTGTTTCCGCCATTTTTCAAATTCCGCACCGTTAGTTATTTTTTCCGGAATGATGGCATCGTAAAAAGCAAAAATTTCTTGCTCATCAACCAGCACATCCTGCCGCCGCGCTTTATGCTCCAGTTCCTCGATCTCATGAATCAGTTCTTGATTGTGCGTGAAGAAAGGCGCTTGCGTGACGTACTCCCCGGCAACCAGCGCCGAGCGGATAAAAACCTCGCGGGATTCTTTGGGATTGATCGGGCCGTAGTGGATCGGCCGTTTGGTAACAATGATTAAGCCATACAACGTGACGCGCTCATAAGCCACCACTTGCGCCTGTTTCTTTTCCCAATGCGGATCAAAATGGTGTTTCTTGCATAAATTCCCCGCGATTCTTTCCAGCCAGGTGGGCTCAATCCGGGCGACACAACGCGCATACAGCTTACTGGTTTCCATCAATTCCGCAGCGACGACCCATTTGGCTTTGCCTTTTTTGAGCACCGAGCCGGGAAAAATGGCGAACTTGATGCCGCGAGCCCCCAGATATTCGCCTTCCTTCTCGGTTTTAAACCCGATATTCCCGAGCAATCCGGCCAACAAAGCGCGATGGATCTCATCATACCCGGCGGGAATTTCGTTGGGTTTTAAACCGAGTTCACTGACCAGAACGTGCAATTGGCCATGAATCTCACGCCACTCGCGCAAGCGCCGGTAAGATAAGAAATGCTCCCGGCATTGGTCGACCAGTTTGCGGGTTGATTTCTTATGTTTCAATAACTCATCAAAGAAATCCCATAGCTTAAGGTAAGACAGAAAATCCGAGCGCTCATCCTGAAACCGGCGATGGGCATTATCGGCTGCCATCTGCTGATCAAATGGCCGGTCGCGCGGATCTTGCAAACTTAATGCAGCCGTAATGATCAGTATTTCGTGCAGGCAATTTTCATTTTTTGCCGCCAATATCATGCGGGCAATTTTGGGATCAATCGGAAATTTGGCCAAACGCCAGCCAATCGCCGTCAGTTGTCGGTCGTCATCAACAGCGCCCAGCTCTGCCAGCAATTGATAGCCATCGGTGATCATCCGCGGCGATGGCGGCTCCAGAAACGGAAAATCTTCCACATCGCCGATGTTAAGTGATTTCATGCGTAAAATTACCGTTGCCAGCGAAGAACGCAGAATTTCCGGGTCAGTAAATTCGACGCGCCCCTGAAAATCTGTTTCTGTATACAGGCGAATACAAACCCCGTTGGCTATCCGCCCGCAACGCCCTGCCCTTTGATTCGCCGATGCGCGCGAGATTTTCTCCACCAGCAACTGCTCGACCTTGTTGCGGTAACTGTAGCGGTTAACACGCGCCCATCCGGTATCTATGACGTAGTGGATACCTGGAACGGTCAACGACGTTTCGGCAACATTGGTGGCTAACACGATGCGGCGGGTATCGCCGGTCTGAAACACACGTTCCTGCTCGGCAAAGGATAAGCGCGCAAATAGCGGCAATATCTCCACGCCGGAAATACCTGTTCGAAAGCGATCAAAATGATGTTTGCGCAGTGTTTCGGCGGTCTCCCTGATCTCGCGCTCGCCGGGCAGGAAAACCAGAATATCGCCTGAGCCCAGCGATATCAATTCATCAACCGCATTGAGGATGGCTTTCTGCATATCGCCCTCCTCCTCATCGTCGACAACCGGCGGGTGGTAAAAGATTTCGACCGGATATAGCCTGCCGGTCACTTCAATCACCGGTGCATTGTTGAAATGCCGGGAAAAGCGCTGCGCGTCGATGGTGGCAGAAGTGACAATCAGCTTAAGGTCAGGCCGCTTCGGCAATAACTGGCTGATATAACCGAGCAGAAAATCAATATTCAAACTGCGCTCGTGAGCCTCATCGATAATCAATGTATCGTAGGCCTGCAACAGTGGATCGCCCTGTGTTTCAGCGAGCAGAATACCGTCCGTCATCAGTTTGACATAGGAATCCGCGCTGATTTTGTCCGAAAACCGCACTTTATAACCGACTGCCTGACCCAGCGGACTATTCAGCTCGGCAGAAATACGCGCGGCCACAGTACGCGCGGCGATGCGGCGCGGTTGCGTATGCCCGATCAATCCGTGCACACCGCGCTTGAGTTCCAAGCAGATTTTAGGGATTTGCGTGGTTTTACCCGACCCGGTCTCACCGGATACGATCACGACTTGATGGCTTTCGATGGCACGTTTGATTTCTTCCCGACGCAGATTGACCGGCAAATCTTCCGCATACGTTGGGCAGGGAAGATGAGCAAGACGCCTTGTGATGTCATCGGGAGAAAATTTTTTATAGGGATATCTATTCAATTGCACAGTGAGGGGGTTAAGGGATTAAGTCGCGAAAAGAGAATAATATGCTTATATTTTAAGCCATGATAAGATCGTCCCCTGTAGAATTTCCAAATAAAAAAACAATAATTCTTCATTATGGACCGGATACCAACTTGTTTTTCTTGATTCGCGACCTGACCCCGGCTGTGCTCCGCCAGCAAGCTTCGCTTGCTGTCTCCGCGCCCCTCAAGCTGCACGTTATGCATAGGAAGCTACGATGAACGAGTTCGTTGCGGTCATCGGCGGTTTGTTCACATTGGTGGCGGCCTTTTTCGCTTGGAAGCTTAAGACCGCGAGCGACGATGCAACTCGCAAGCTTGCTATCGAGAAGGAACGGAGAGATGAAATCAAACTGCTCTACGAGAACACTTTCATTCTCTTCGAGCAGGCTATTCGGCAAGTGAAGCAGAGAGAGCAATTCAGTCTTGGGTGCGAGTTCAGCCAAACAAACGCCAAGATGCATCTCGTAGCGCCGAAGCCCATCGCAGATCAATACCTCGTTGCGGCATCACTATTGGAAGATTGGTCGCAACTTCACGCAAAGGCGTCCCCGCGCCAGATCGACATCGGTGGTCAAACCGCCACATTGATTCAATCGCCCGATCCAACGGCTCCGTTCAAGGAGCCTGAGAAGAAGGCTCACGAATCGCTTCTTGTCGAGTTGCAGAAGCTCACCCAGCTAATGCGAGAGGATCTTGCCGCCTATGCATAACCTTTCAGTCGAGTGGACCTGCGCGAAAAGCCGCGCAGGCCGCTCACTTCCACGTTAGGCGTCAGAGGAACCAAAATGCTACCTACCCCTATATCGCGCCTCGTCGCTGCGCTAGCATCAATCTTTGGAATTACTGTCTTTGTTCTAATTCTAATTCCAAAACCCGAACATTTATCCTTCGAGATGGAACTTGCAAAGGCGCTACTGCAACTCGGTGTGGTTTCTGTTGTTGGTGTTGTAATTTCCGTACTTGTCTTCGAATATCAACGCGCTCGAAACAACACTGACAAGCAGAGAGATCTGGACCGTCGGGCGCTTGAGTATCGCGAAGACCTCCTGAAGTCTACACTCGCAAGAGCCATGGCTTCCTACAGCCAAGTTAAGAAGGCGCGTCGATTGTTTCGAGCAAAGGGCCTACAGATACACGAGGATCTGGAGGTCAACCTTGTAGTACCCGAAGTATGACCGTTGCCTCGAGACTATCAATGACGCACAGCTTGAACTCGAAAATTTAGCCCGCGACGTTGGCAACAGCAAGGTTGCATTTTCCAATGCGGATCAACTTGTTAACTCCATTCGTTCAATGGAGACTTATCTGTCAAATATCGTTGGTGAGTACGAAAAATTCCGAGGAACGCAGGCACTGCGGCAAGGGAAACTTGTGCTGGATGAACTCCTGGAACTCAACAATTTCCTAGCTCCAGCAAGGGATAGTCATTTCAAGCCCCAGCTCATCATTCCATACCACATAGTGCAAGAAGCCATACGCAAGGACCTTCTGCATCCAAATCTACCGCAGTGACGCCTAATTCCGAAATAGCACGGGGTCACGGAAATAAATAGCACGGGGTCAGGTCGCGAGTTGAGAATATAGCCAATGAATTAGAATTAGGCATAGCTTTGTTTAGCGGCCTTGTGATGTGCGCATCACCTGTTTCGGATTCGCACACAAGGGGTCAGGTCGCGAACAAAGAATGATAGTCATTCTCGAGGAGGCCATGGGTTTGCATGGATAACAGTAGACGTAAATTGCCCCCTTCAACCGTCCAGAACCACCACATTTAAGCTGAGTTTCAAACCATTTTTCACCGTAAACGTAGTGGTTCTGGCGGGATTCTGGCCATTTCTAGGATGAGTCTAGTCGCCCTTGCCAGTTAGGCTAGTTGGCAGATCACACGTGCACATGTGCATCAGCATTCCATGGAAATAAGCGGTATCGAACGTGATGAAGTACTTCAAAGGGAAGAGCACAATTGCAAGGGCGAGACGCTTCGGCGGCCGAGTAAAGAATTTCACTGGCAAGGTTTTTTTGGCTCAAGGGTATTTTGTTTCGACGGTTGGGCTTGGTGAAGGGATAGTAAGGAAAATATCCGCAACCAAGAGCATGAGGATGAACGCTACACAACCAAATGAAATCGACGTTTAGCGTTTAGGAGCTTGAGGCGCTTACCCAACAGAGCTGCTGGCTCTCCCGGAGGTAATTTAAATTAATTTATGCACGCCATCACAAAGTGGTAACAAAATCTAAAACTTCTTGTACGTGGCCGGGCACTTTGACACCGCGCCATTCTTTTCTCAATATACCCTTGGCATCTATAACAAAGGTACTACGTTCAACACCAATAACTTGCTTACCATACATATTTTTCATTTTAGTAACATCAAATAGCTTACAAACTTTTTCATCCTCATCGCTTAATAACTCAAAAGGAAATTGCATTTTTTCCTTAAAATTTTCGTGTGATGCAATACTGTCACGAGAAACACCCACAATTACACAGTTTTTCTTAGAAAAAGCCTGCCAATGAGCGCGAAAATCCTGACCCTCTGTTGTACAGCCTGGTGTATCATCTTTTGGATAAAAATAAATTACCACGTTCTTTCCAACGTTGGCTGCCAGTGAAAATTCCTTATCGCCAGTCGATGGCAATACAAAATCACTTACCACATGATCAAGTGCTATCATTATAATTCTATTATGGTATTTGTTTATTGATTACCACCGTAATCGTATTATTGCCAATCTTGACGGGATCACTAAACCCTTGAAGATCTCCGCTAGCAGGAACAGCCTGTCCTGATTTCGAAATTCTTGCTTCAATAACCACTTCGGGAAAGCTCGACATTTTCATGGTGGGTGTCATGGCCATATCATCAGTCAATGTAAATGTAGCTGGAAGATCACTTGCCTTCAAGCGCAAAATCGCTAAAGGCATTTTAGGTCCTGTTTTGGCCCGTGCATAAATAAACAAAGTGTCATTCGGTGATGTTTTTGATGCCAATTCTTGACTAATGGTTACTTGACCAGAAACTGAAAGCAATACTGGCTCAGTTGCAGCAACTGAATCTGAGGGGGCTTTCTCCGGCTGAGTATCGGTTGCTGGCTGTGAAGTTGTTGCTTTAGCTTGCTGTTCCGGTTCCGCTACCGTCCCTTTACCACCAGATGCCAATAATTTAGCTTCTGCAATGCTGGTTTTAACTGAGTTAGCCAATTGGGAGTCAGCAGGAATCACTTCCAATAATTTCTCCCAATGTGCTGCTGCTTGTTCGAATTTTTCTTGTTCAAACTCGACAGTCCCTGCCAATGCCAGGGCTTTTGGATACATTGGATCAATGCGCAGTGCTTCATAAATCAATTCAGCAGGTTTGCCCTTCAGGTTTCCTTGATTCTTCATTGCCAGCACATCAGCATAATCGCTGAGGATTTGCGGATTATCTGGAACCAGTTCAACCAGTTTTGCATAAGTATTACTGGCTTCAGCATAGCGCTCCATAATTGCATAGGTTCTACCCAGCATTATCCATCCTTCTATGTCTTCAGGGTTTTTTTCTAATCGTGCGATAAGATTTTCTAGAACTGAAGAAAAATTGTCATGACCCGCGGGCGAGTCGTTACCATTTCCGCGATTCATTTGGGTTGCATTGGCAAGCTGTGCTTGCGGCAACAATCCTCGCGTATCGCCAATAACCATATACAGAAAAACTGCAGCAAGTGGTAGAGTCAATGCTATAAAGGTTGATATCGCAATATTATGAATTTTTTTATTTTTCTTGATAACCATTTTTTCTTTCTCAGAAATATCTTGCAACATACGTTGCTGTAGCTCTTGCTTGCTTTTGTTATATTGTTCCTGGGTCAGGATATCATTTTCCAAATCATTATCAATCTCAGCGATTTGATCACGATAAACAGTTATATTTACAGCATCATGTTCTATATTTTCAAGCTGAGTATCTCTATTTCTTAGGAGCGTGGGAATAATAAATAGCAAAGCTGTTACGATAAAAATACCAGAAATAACCCAAAATGACGTCATACGTTCTTACCTTTTTTATTTTCATTCAGTAAAGCTTCAGCTCTCTCAAGTTGCACTTGAGAGAGTGATACATCTTCAATTTGTACACGACGGCGTCTTAGATAAACTATCAATGATCCCAATCCAATTATGAATAAAATCACAGGGCCAAACCATAAAAGTATTGTCGTGGGTTTTATTGGCGGGTTATAAAGAACAAAGTCTCCATACCGATCAACTAAAAACTGAACAATCTCCTGGTCGGTCTTATTTGCCTTAATTTGTTCACGGATTTCGCGCCTTATATCATTTGAAAAATCAGCACGAGAGTCAGCTATAGACTCATTCTGACAAACCAAGCAACGTAAATCCATTGTTAACGCCAGCATCCTCTTCTCGATCACTGGATCCTCTGCTACTGGAATAGCTTCTTTTGGCCAACCAACTGATGTAGTAATAAGGAATAAAAATAAAATAAAAACCAGCCCTTTTATTCCATTAAATTGCCGTGATACCACAAAGCGATACAAATCATTATTTTTAAGCATATGAGATCAATTATCTAGGCTTGCTTCTGTAACTCAATTATGAGAGGAATGATTGTTTTTTGTAATGAATCTACTGTTACTGGGCCAATTTGTTTATGTCTTATAATGCCCTTCTTATCAATTACATAAGTTTCAGGAACACCATAAACACCATAGTCAATTCCAACTCTTCCATCAGAGTCAACGATACTAATCGTATAAGGGTCGCCATAGCGTTTCAACCATTGCAATGCGGTAGTACGCTCATCTTTGTAATTTAGACCATATATCGGAACAATACCAGAATTAGCCAATTGAACCAGCAGAGGATGTTCATCACGACAAGCTACGCACCATGATGCCCATACATTCAGCATCCAGACTTTACCAAGATTATCTTTAGATGCCATCAGTCTATCGGGTTCATGCAAATGATTAAGTTGAAATATTGGCGCTGGCTTATCAATAAGCGGGGATGGAACTTGCCGTGGGTTTAATGTCAAGCCAACCAGCAAAAATGCTGCAAGCACTATAAAAGCAACTAATGGGATTAAATATCGCATCATGCTTTTCTAGTCTCCGTTGCCAATACAGCATTACTTACTGTAGGAGCCGCTGTCACAGGAACTTCTTCTTGTAAACTTTCTGCTGCTGTGTTTTTTACACTAACAGAACTTGTTTTGCTTATCTTCAAACGATAACGGCGATCAGTTACAGATAGAATCCCACCGATTGCCATCAACAGACATCCAAACCAAATCCAATCTACAAAGGGTTTGTGATAAGCGCGAACTACCCATGCATTATTGGCCAAAGGCTCACCCAGTGCAACATAAAGATCCCGGAATAAGCCCGTATCAATGGCCGCTTCAGTCATTGCCATACCTGACGCGTTATATGTACGCTTCTCAGGATGCAATTCACGAATAACCTTATCATCTTGAATAACAGCAATATCGCCACGCACCGCTTTGTAGTTAGGGCCTACGACATCACTTACTCCATTAAACTGGAATGTATAACCGCCAACCGTTACTTTGCTTCCAACGTCCATCCGTACATCTTTCTCGGTTTCATAACTATTCACCAGAGTTACACCGATAATAAAGACAGCCACACCTAAATGCGCACAGTGCATTCCATAATAACTTCTGGATTGACTAACTAGCCGGGAAACAATACTACCTTGCCCACTATTGTTTATTCGATGCTTTATGTTAACAAAAGCACAAACTATAATCCAGAAAGCTAACAATAAACCAAAGCTAACCATCGGTTTCCATTCACCCATAAAATACGGCGCGATCAAAGCAGAAACTACACTGACAGCAAAAGCCCAACGTAAGCGGATTGCTAATGTAGGCAAACTCATTTGTTTCCAACGCGAAATAGGACCAACACCAATAAGAAAAATAGCTGGTGTCATAACCGGTACGAATACAGCTTCAAAAAATGGCGGGCCAACCGATAGTTTGCCAAGTCCAAGTGCATCAATAATCAAAGGGTATAGTGTCCCGAGTAAAACACTGCTTGCTGCTACCAATAATAATAGGTTATTAGCCAACAACAATGATTCGCGTGACAACATATCAAACTTGCCACCCAAACCAACTTTAGGTGCTCGCCACGCGAACAACAACAACGAGCAGCTAATAACGATGACCAAGAATGCAAGGATAAATACGCCACGCGCAGGATCTGTCGCAAATGCATGAACTGAAGTCAGTACACCCGAGCGCACCAGGAATGTTCCCAACAAGCTTAATGCAAATGTGCTTATCGCCAGCAAAACCGTCCAGCTTTTGAAGCTGCCACGTTTTTCGGTAACCGCTAATGAATGAACCAGTGCCGTACCAACCAGCCAAGGCATAAATGATGCATTCTCTACGGGATCCCAGAACCACCAGCCACCCCATCCCAGCTCATAATAAGCCCACCAACTACCCAGCATAATTCCTATCGTCAAAAATACCCATGCAACAAGTGTCCAGGGTCGAGACCATCGTGCCCAAGTCGCATCTAATCTTCCACTAAGCAAGGCCGCAATGGCAAAAGCAAAAGCAACTGAAAAACCCACATATCCCATATAGAGCATGGGTGGATGTATCACCATACCAGCGTCTTGCAACAATGGATTTAAATCACTACCCTCTAATGCTGCTGGTAATAGTCGATCAAATGGGTTTGAAGTAAACAACATGAATAACAAGAAGCCTACACTCACTAATCCCAGCACACCAAGAACTCGCGCTACAATATCATCCGGCAGTTGCTTGCTAAAAACACTGACCGCAACAGACCAGCCTGCAAGCATCAATACCCATAATAATAAAGATCCTTCATGGGAACCCCAGGTAGCAGCTACCCGGAACTGAAAGGGCAGTTCAGAATTTGAGTTCTTTGCCACATTCATTACTGAAAAATCGCTACTAACAAACGAATACCCTAAACATAAAAAAGCTATTAAAACAAATACAAACTGTCCTTGCACTACCGGCCTCGCTAGTGCTATCCATGAAGGGATATTACGTGCCGCACCAATAATCGGTAGTGTTCCTTGGATTAAGGCCAATAGAAGCGCAAGTATTAGAGAGAAATTACCAATTTCTGGGATCATGATTATATCTTATAAGTTAATGATTATTCAGGATTAAATTATGATATGTTCAGGAATTAGCAAGAAATTCCTGAAGAAACCTTTATTGTGCCAAGGAGGCTTTCTGTGCTTTACCAGCCTGCTCTAAAGCTTCTGCAGCTTCAGGCGGCATATAATTTTCATCATGCTTAGCAAGTACTTCATCTGCCATAAAAATACCATCGGCAGATATCTTTCCCTGCGCGACAACACCTTTACCTTCTTTAAACAAATCTGGAAGGATACCTGTATATACTACTGGGATCGTCTTAGCTGTATCGGTCACCGAGAAGCGTACCGTTGTACTACTGTCTTCACGCTTAACACTACCTTCCTCTACTAATCCACCAATACGAAAGCTTTTTCCAATAGGTGCTTCTTTTGCAGCAACTTGTGATGGACTAAAGAAAAAAACCAGATTACTTTGGAAAGCATTTAGTACTAAAACAGAAGCGACACCCAATGCAGCAACCCCTGCAGTAATAATTGCAAGTTTCTTATGACGTGGTTTCATTTTTTATCTCTTTTTTATTTAAGCCGTTAATGAGACCGTACTGTCTCTCTAAAGTTCGGCGGCGATTTGAAATTAGAAAAATTTCACCGAGTATACAGATGAATGTCACAGCGTATGAACCCCAGACATAGAGTCCATATCCGCCCATCGCAAAAAACTCTGTCCAACTTGACCAATTCATCGCATAACTCCCTTCTTTTGTAACTCTGCCACCCAAGCTGTATGACTTTCACGTTCAAGAATGATGATACGTGTGCGCTTTAATATGATTGCAATGGAATACATCCAGCTTGCCAGTACCATAATAAGCATTCCCGTCAACATTGTACTCGCCATTGCAGGCGCTTGATTAACGCTGACCGATGCACCTTGATGCAAGGTATTCCACCATTGCACTGAAAAATAGATAATCGGAATATTGACCACGCCTACCAACGCGATAATTGCACCTGCCTTATCTGCACGGCGCGGGTCATCAATGGCTGCCTGCAAGGACATAAAACCGATATAAAGAAAAAACAGAATCAACTCAGACGTTAATCGTGCATCCCATACCCACCATGTTCCCCACATTGGTTTTCCCCATAGCGCGCCTGTCCATAGTGCAATAAAGGTAAACATAGCGCCTGTGGGTGCAATCGCTGTTGCAAGCATGGAGGAAAGCCGTGTATTAAAAGCCAAGCCAATACCTGCCCAGAATGCCATTACAACATAGAGAAACATCGACATCCATGCTGCTGGAACATGAATAAAAATAATCCGATAAGCCTCGCCTTGCTGGAAATCAGTGGGTGCAACAAAGAAACCAACATAAAGCCCTGCTGCGAGTAATATGAGCGCAACAAAAACAAATATCGGAATCATTTTTCCTGCCAGTGAATAGAAACTAGCAGGGGAAGAATATTTGAACCAATTAATAGCCATATTTATATTTTAAAATTCTTTATTAAATTTCATTTCCGATTCAGCCCAGAATTTTGTAACCGCTAATTCTATACTAAAATGACAAAATCAAGAATTGCTTTCTATTAGCAGATTCAATACATTGAAATTTTCACAGAACGTATTTTGTTTCGTCAATGTAGCAAATTACTGAAAAATATATTCCAAAAATTGAATTCATTGCAGCATAGCAAATAACTAGCGCTATTCCAGTGAAACACGTAAGGAAGAAGCGGCTGCCCACGGTGCGAAAACAAGCGATACTAAGAGAAATGCGCCAATTAATGATAAGTGTGCATCAAAACCAACTCCAGCCATATTTGCCTCGACAGCACCAGCACCAAAAATCAGCACAGGAATATAGAGAGGCAATACTAATAAAGAAACCAATACACCCCCTCCCCGTAATCCTAGAGTCAATGCTGCGCCGATAGCGCCAATTAAGCTTAATACCGGAGTACCCAGCAACAAAGCGGTAGTTAAAACAAACAGCGCTTCAACTGGCAAATCATATTGAATACCCAATACAGGCGCCATCAGTACTAGCGGCACTCCGGTTACCAGCCAATGCGCCAAAGCCTTTCCCAGCACCAAAAGTGATAGTGATTGCGGTGACAGCAACATTTGCTCCAATGTGCCATCAAGATAATCATTAGAAAACATTCTACCGAGAGATAACATTGAAGCCAATAAAGCTGCCACCCAAACCACACCGGGTGCCATCGTCCGCAGCATGTTCATTTCCGGTCCAACACTTAAAGGAAAAAGACTGACTACAATAATGAAAAAAAATAGAGTCGTTAAAACATCCGATTGGCGTCGCATAGCCAGTAACAGATCACGTTTAATTATCCACATAACATATCAAGCCAAGTGCAACTGCGTTGTTGACGCTGCCGTCAAATCAATTTCTTGGTGCGTCGTCATTACCACCATACCGTCTTGCTTCAGATGTTGCTCCAGTAACTCCTGAATCAATTTAACTGCCATTACATCCAATGCAACTAAAGGCTCATCTAGAATCCATAAAGCGGTTTTAGATACAAGCAAACGAGCTAAAGCTACGCGACGCCGTTGCCCTTGTGATAACACCTTGACAGGCAATGCTTCTCTTCCACCCAAGCCCATATACCCGAGCGCTTCACTTGCCTGATCATCGTTAATTTCAAAACCTGCCAGCGCGCTTGAAATGCGTAAATTCTCAATGACCGTCAAATCATCTTTGGTGCCACTCAAATGACCAATATAGGTCATAGCTGCAAAATAGTCGCCATTTAAGGAGCGAATTGAGGTGCCACTCCAGAGAATCTCACCAGCGGCAGGGTTTGACAATCCACATAGCATGCGTAACAAACTGGTCTTGCCACTGCCATTGGGGCCGCGCACTTGCATTAAACCGCCGGCCTCGAGAGAAAAATTGATATCCTTAAAAAGCTCGCGATCACCACGAACACATGCGAGACTAATTCCTTGCAACATTATTTTTGATCAATCGTTGGAATAAGTGGGCGATTATAGCGCATTGATGATTCCTGTAACACTGTTGAAGAACTAAGTATGTATTTTGACATTGCTGGAATTCGCAGAATATTTCTATCGATTGGAAAAACAGCTTTTCACTATGTACATAAAAACAAATCTGCCTTCTACAGCTGCCTCATAAACTATTCATGAGTCCGCATGCCCGTGCTTGCCATCACTTCCTAAACTCTACCAAAGCTTCAATATGCGGAGTGTGGGGAAACAAGTCAACCAGTTGAATATCTGTAATTGACCAGCCATTTTGATTAAAAAACCAGGCATCACGCGCAAAAGTTTCCGGGTTACAAGAGATATAGTAAATTGTTCTTAAAGCAGCGAGGCTTGCGAAAAAGCCGTGGTGTTTTTTTAATCCGGAGCGGGGCGGATCGAGTACCAAAGTTTCTGCATCGAAGACGTTTCTTCTAATATCGTTCCAGATAGAAGATTTAAAAAGATCGGTGACCTGAGCAGTTACTTTGCCTAGATTCCTGGCTTTGAGTGCCTGGATCGCACCGTGCTCGGATTCGTAAGCAATGATAGATGTGCAATTCGATTCGGCAATGATTTCCGTGAAATTTCCTGAGCCACAGAATAATTCCACTACTTTTCCCAAATGCGGATTATGTGCGAGTTTCTCCCGCAACCAGGCTTGCATCCATTCTTTTTGTGCTGTATTGCCTTGTTTGAACGGGCGCTTCTGATTGATGCGGATTTCATCGGCTTGCATGTCATCATCCAGTTCAATAAATTGCCAGTTGTGATCGGAATCCGCTTGCCATGCATCATTGGGCAATTGCTGAAGGGCTGTTTTTAAAAGATCCCGGCAACGCTCATTCAGGACAATACAATCATTGATCGGTGCGATCTGATAAGAATTTTCAGACACAAAACCAAGTTTCTCACCGTCTGTTTTTATCTGGCAGCGATTGCGATAGCCGTACAAATGCGGCGCAGGATGGATGGAGCCGATGCTTAATTGGGTAGTATCAAATCCGGCTCTTTTCATGGCATACACAAAGCGATTCCGTTTTTGCTCAAGTTGGCTTGTATAATCGGCAATCATCCAGGGACAACCAGTGCAGGAATTTTCTACCAAGCCAACATAGGGGCATATTGGCATTTGTCTTTGTGCGGATGGGTGAGTGAGCGCAATCAATTTGGCATAGGCAAATTTTTTGTTGTTGAGCGGTTTATCGATGATTTCAAACTCACCGGCATCCCCCGGCCACGTGCCATAAACAAAATACGACATGTTATTTTGATCGTTTTTGACAACACCCAGGCCTTTTTGTGATAAATGTGTAATCGTGCCATTAAATTTCATATTGAATAATTTGTTCTTGTTTTATTGATAAGGAGAATCCGCTATGGCGAATCCCTATGAAAATTTTAAAAAAGATCCTGAGTCACTGGCAACGGATTTGACTACTTTACAGTATCAGGTGACACAAAATTCCGGTACCGAACCACCGTTCCAAAACGAATACTGGGATCATAAAGCCGCCGGGATTTATGTTGATATTGTATCTGGAGAGCCGTTGTTTACGTCGATTCATAAATTTGATTCGGGCACCGGCTGGCCCAGTTTTTACCAGCCGATTAATGAACAGGCTACTCAGCTCAAAAGTGATTATGAACTATGGATCCCGCGCACGGAAGTCCGCAGTCGCTATGCCGACAACCATTTAGGCCATGTTTTCAACGATGGCCCGCCGCCCACCGGCATGCGCTATTGTATAAATTCTGCCGCATTAAAGTTTATAAAAAAAGAAGATCTGCAGGCGATGGGATATGGGGAATTAGTGGCATTGTTCGAAGATGGGACGGAAAAGTAGAGATTCAATGGCAGAAAACGATTCTCCTGTTGAAGAATTAGTGACCGCCCAGCGGCTGCCTTCATTATTACATGCGGCCATTTGCTTTGCCGGTGTATTCTTGCTGATTTCGATCGGTCTGTTTGTGTATGTAGCCAGCATTCATGCGATCATTTTTCTGGCGTTGGTTTGGGTCTGTCTGCAAGCACGCTGGCTGGGTTATTCGTTTATCGATATCCGGCACATGATGGATGACGGTATCACCAAGGCGCTGCCAGCCATTTATATTTTTCTATTGATCGGCATGGTCATTGCCAGCTTCATGCAAAGCGGCACCATTGCGAGTCTGCTGTATTACGGCATAGACCTGCTCAGTCCAAGCATATTTCTGGCGACTGGATTGATTTTGTGCAGCTTCATGTCGGTTGCCACCGGCACATCCTGGGGAACCGTTGGAACGGTCGGAGTGGTATTGATGGGTATTGGAGATGCGATTGGCATTCCATTACCGCTCGTGGCCGGCATGATTGTCTCCGGCGCTACTTTTGGTGACAAATTATCGCCGATTTCCGATACGACCAATCTGGCAGCCATGAGCGCCGGAACAAATCTTTACCGGCACATCGGCGCCATGCTCTATACCACCATTCCTACGTTCCTAATTGTATTGGGCATTTTCATCTTTTGGGGTATGCAATATGATGACAATGCCTTGCCGAGGGATCATATTGACGAAATCCGTACGGCATTAGCGGGGACTTACCAGCTAAATTTGTGGATAACATTGTTGCCCTTATTAGTGATGCTTGGGTTGAGTATCAAACGCTATGCTGCGGAGGTCAGCATGACGTGCAGTATTGTACTGGCCATGTTGATCGCCATTGCTTATCAAGGTAAGGATGGTGTTGATGTGATCAACGCGCTCTGGCTGAATTCGGCGGGCACTACCGGGATTGGAAGTATCGACGCTTTGCTCGGGCGTGGCGGTGTTTACAGCATGGCATGGACATTATTATTATCCATCATGGCGTTGGCACTTGGCGGGATTCTGCATCATGCCGGTTTTCTGCGCGTGCTGTTGCTGCATATCATCGCCCGCATCCGGCGAATCAGCACACTCGTCGCCACAACCATCGTATCCGGACTGATTGGTAATATGGCAATGGGAGAAGCGTATATTTCGATTATCCTGAATTGCCAGTTATTTAAAAGTGCGTATCAGGAACGTGAACTTGATAAAGCTGTACTATCTCGCTCGGTAGAAGAAGGCGCCACGCTGACCACAGGACTTATTCCCTGGACTACTGCCGGCACCTTCTATGCTGCAACCCTTGGAATCCCGACATTGGACTATGCACCGTACGCTCTATTGAATTTACTAAATCCTTTAGTTTCTATTAGTATGACGATATTGGGGATCGGGTTGTTAAAAAGTAAAAACAGCACGCAATAAAATGGAAATTAAAATGAAAGAAGAATCAAATCATCGTAGTAATTGGAAAGCTATGCTTATTATTCTAGTAGCCTTGATAGGCGGTTTTCTATTGTCATTCCTCGGCTACGGATTGCTTTGGAGCGGTATAGCTTGGCACTTTCAATTGATCATGCTTTTGCCATTTTTGCTTCTGTCTTATGCTGTGTTTCTCTGGAGCAAAGGATCCACAGCGTCTTGTGCTTTTATACTTATCGGCGCAGCACCGCTTGGCATATTGATTTCCCAATTTCGCGATACGAATGGTTCGCACTTGATGCCAATTCTTGTTGTTTTCAGTTGGGTCATAGGCATACTTTCCGGTTATTATTGGGGGAAATTATCCCGAGCCGCCGAAACTAAGTCAGCAAAAGATATTGCTTCTTTCTAGAAGAAATGACCTGCTGTGCTTCATAGCGGGTTTGGTAATGCCGTCATTGGCAGCGTTCCTGCTTGAGACTGTCAAAGAAGCTTTCCGCAACTGCATTATCCCAACAATTTCCCAGACGACTCATACTGCCAATAAAACCATATGCTTTCAGTAGATTGCGGTATGATTTGCCGACATACTGCGGCCCGCGAGTCCTGCTGCGCGATCAGCCAGGTGGTGTCCGACGCAACCAGATAACCATTCGCAATGCATCACAAACCAGTGTTGCTTTCATCCGTGAGCTCATGCTCCAACCGACCATTTTTCTGGAAAATAAGTCTATTACTATTACGATTGCCAAATACAGCCAGCCTTCCCGTGTCCAGACGTATGTGATAGCGCTGACAGCAACTTGATCCGGTTTGGCAACAGTAAATTGCCGAATAAATTTTGCTCCGCGCCCTGCACCTATCCTCGTGGCAAGACCACGTGGAATCGCAAATTGAAGTAATTTATTTTTTGTATTGAAGGAAGTGGAAACACTTTAAATGATTTAGGATCATGCAATTTATCTTGAATGAATGCAAACCGGAACAAGACTATTGAAGATTCTTTGGAAGTATTCAGCAGAAGTTAAAAACTACCGATTACTTTTGAAACTGTATCTCCGCTATACCAGAAATACAGAACAGATTCACTGGTCAGATGAAAACTACCTGCACAAATTGCAAGCCTAATTTTTAGGCTGGCCCTGTGAATCGTGCGGCATCAATGATTGACCATAGATGAAAAATTCCACCAATTACTGCAGGAATAATCAGCACGGCAAAAAAGTATCCCACGCCAACGATTACAAAAAACAAAAATGCCGACAATAAACGCCCCTGAACCAGTTGACCCAACCCCGGGATAAAGAAACTACAAACTGCTGCCAATACATTTCCGCCTGATCCCTGCCCTAACATTGTTCATCCTCTCACTAATATTTCACAGCACTCAATATTTTCTGCTGACTGTATCCGCATCCTTTGCAGAATGCTCATAATCTATGCCCATCATATCACCCGCCATCCTTTTTTCACGTACCTCATCCATGCTACCCAGTTTATCAATGCGCAACGACGTATCTTGGATAAGCGCATCAAGCTTCTTCACGGATTCGGGTGACAGTGTTTTATTTGTCTCAATCTCAAACTTAAAACAGTGTAAATTATTTAAGAAATTACCTGTGATGTCTTGTTCTGTTCGCATCGTAGCTTTTAAAACCTTTAACTTTTCTTCCCTTATTTCAACTTCTTTAATTGACTGTATGCGCTTCAATCGCTCTTGGTGTAATTCAAGTACTTTATTTCGTTGTATCAATGTCAATATCGCTGTTACCCAGATCACCAATATTGCCATTGAACGGTTCGCAAAAACTTGATACATGGGAATATCACTCGGCGGTGATCCTAGATATCCAACTCCTACCAGTAAGGTACAGATAGATGCCACTAGTAAGGTAAAGCGCTTTTCAGGCGATTTTAACGAGAGCAACACGACAGCAACATAGGGAACACCACTCGCTACGCCAAGCGGTGTCATAAAATCCACCAGTAAAACCGCCATAGCGACGAAACCGCACGTCAGATAAACACTGACTCTTGTTTCGTGAGTTGTACCGAATATATTCTCATTGATGAAGTCTGGGTGGGCCATATCAAATACTATTGAATAAACTCTGATTGAGTAAGTGTATATGAATTTCCTTAAGTCATACTCATTAATATGCAAGCATATTCTTATGCATCTCATCAAATAGCAACTTGAATCATATCCAAGAAATTCCTATTTCTTTGATTTAGCCATCAATTCTGCAGCTTCTTTTAACAAAAATTCTCTGAAAGCATTGGCGACACCGGATAGACGCTTATTCTTCCTGTTCACCACATGCCAATAACGAATAATGGGAAAACCCTGCACATCCAAGATCTTCAAACGATTCGTTTCAAGTTCCAACTCTGCCGTATGCTGCGACATAATACCTAATCCCATGCCAGCCTGTACCGCCTGTTTGATCGCTTCCGTCGTGTCTGCTTCCATCCCTTTATTGATTTTGACTTCGTGCGCTGCAAAAAAACGCTCCATGGCGCCGCGCGTTCCTGAACCGGATTCACGTACCAGAAAAACTTCCTTGGCCAATCGATTAACCGGTATGTTTTGTTCTTTGCACAAAGGATGATCCGGCGGTGCTATCACGACTAATGGATTCTCAATAAACGATTCACTATCAATATCGAGATCCTCAGGCGGCTGCCCCATGATAGCAAGGTCTATCAAATTGTCAGAGAGCTGTTTCAATACGGTTTCACGGTTAGAAACATTTAAACTCACTGTCACCCCTTTATAACGCTGGCAAAACTTTGCCAATAAATGCGGTGCAAAGTAATTGGCAGTTGTCACCACAGAAATATTTAACTTACCCCGCTCCATGCCTTTCAATTCATCCAGCGCAACTTCCATATCAGCTAATTGCTGGGAAATTGAACGGCTATATTGATATAACTCACGCCCCGCATCAGTCAGATAAATCCGTTTACCCAGTTGCTCAAATAGCGGCAAACTAATGTTGCCTTCCAGTTGCTTAATCTGCATAGAAACAGCGGGTTGGGTCAAATGAAGTTCATCCGCTGCACGAGAATAGCTCAAGTGTCTGGCAACCGACTCAAATACTTTTAATTGCCGCAAAGTAAGATGTAGCATTCACTAATTCAGTAAGTTTAATTATAAGTACAACCTTATCATAAATATTAGAATTATTGATTTGTTCTTATAGATAAATAGCGTTATAGTCCGTTTCATAGATTTGAGTAGTTTTGTTTGTAACGCAATATCCTCTCTTTTCTGCCTATGCTGTTGGCTGGAGTTGAGTGGAACTTAACTGGAGAAGAAACTATGGCAGTAAAAATATATAACGCTGGTGTCAAAGAATATAGACATACATACTGGACCCCTGACTATACACCGCTGGATACCGATCTTCTGGCATGTTTCAAAATTACGCCACAAGCTGGCGTACCTCGCGAAGAAGTTGCTGCCGCAGTAGCTGCAGAATCTTCTACGGGTACCTGGACCACAGTTTGGACTGATCTTTTAACCGATTTGGACTACTACAAAGGACGCGCTTATAAGATTGAAGACGTGCCTGGTGATGACACCTGTTTCTACGCATTCGTAGCTTACCCGATCGATCTTTTTGAAGAAGGCTCCGTGGTTAACGTGCTGACCTCGCTGGTCGGTAACGTATTTGGTTTTAAAGCGCTTCGCGCACTGCGTCTGGAAGATGTTCGTTTTCCGATTGCATACGTCAAAACCTGCGGCGGACCGCCAGCAGGTATTCAAGTAGAACGCGATCGCCTGAACAAGTATGGCCGCGCGCTGTTAGGTTGTACCATTAAGCCTAAACTGGGTCTGTCTGCTAAAAACTATGGCCGTGCTGTGTATGAATGTCTGCGCGGCGGTCTGGATCTGACTAAAGACGATGAGAACGTTAACAGTCAACCTTTTATGCGTTGGCGTGATCGTTTCGAATTCGTGGTGGAAGCTTGCCAAAAAGCTGAGCGTGAAACCGGAGAACGTAAAGGTCACTATTTGAACGTAACCGCGCCAACTCCAGAAGAAATGTATAAACGCGCAGAGTTTGCTAAAGAATTGGGCGCACCGATCATCATGCATGACTACTTGACCGGTGGTTTAACTGCCAATACGGGACTGGCTAACTGGTGCCGCAACAATGGCATGCTGTTACACATCCACCGCGCTATGCACGCCGTGCTTGATCGCAACCCGCACCATGGTATTCATTTCCGCGTTTTAACCAAGGTACTCCGTTTATCAGGGGGTGATCACCTGCATTCCGGTACCGTAGTCGGCAAACTAGAAGGCGATCGTGCAGCAACCCTCGGCTGGATCGATACCATGCGCGACAAATTCATCAAAGAAGACCGCAGCCGCGGTCTGTTCTTCGATCAAGACTGGGGTTCTATGCCAGGTGTATTCCCAGTTGCTTCGGGCGGTATTCACGTTTGGCATATGCCAGCACTGGTTGCTATTTTCGGTGATGATGCCTGCTTGCAATTTGGTGGCGGTACCTTAGGCCACCCATGGGGCAATGCTGCTGGTGCCGCTGCTAACCGCGTGGCATTGGAAGCCTGCGTCGAAGCACGTAACCAAGGTGTTGAAATCGAGAAGGAAGGCAAAGCGATTCTAACCAAAGCTGCTAAGAGCAGTCCCGAACTAAAAATCGCCATGGAAACATGGAAAGAAATTAAGTTCGAGTTTGATACGGTTGATAAGCTCGACGTAGCCCACAAGTAAGCAACACATAACTAAAGAAGAAGAGCCGATAGTAACATAGCTTTTCTTCTTCATCTCTCTAAAAATGAGGAATAAAGAATGAGCGAAGTAATTGATTACAAATCACGTGTCAGTGATCCAGCGAGCCGTAAGTTTGAGACATTTTCCTACCTGCCTGCGATGTCTGACAAAGATATCAAGAAGCAAGTACAGTATTTAATTAGTAAAGGCTGGAATCCAGCCATTGAGCATACAGAACCAGAGTATGTAATGGATTCCTACTGGTATATGTGGAAACTGCCCATGTTTGGCGAAACCGATGTAGACCGCGTGCTGGCAGAAGCTGCTGCATGTCATAAAGCCAATCCGAACAATCATGTTCGTTTAATTGGTTACAACAATTTCAACCAATCACAAGGCACTGCCATGGTGATATACCGCGGCAAGACTGTTTAAGACACAACGGGTTTCGTACCCTGGAACCCCCTTTACCTGTAAAAGGATCGGGGGTTTTTTTTGACCAAAATAAAGTACTTTTCAGACAGCTATAACAGGAGTTCATCATGAGCGAAATCATTGATCAATACCGTGTAACCACCGAGCCCTATTACCATCCCGTAGCTGATGAGGTGGAATTATATGAAGCCGCCTATTCGGTGCGCATGCCTATGATGCTGAAAGGTCCTACCGGCTGTGGTAAGACTCGTTTTGTTGAATACATGGCATGGAAATTAAAAAAACCGCTGATTACCGTGGCCTGTAACGAAGATATGACCGCATCCGATCTGGTGGGCCGCTTTTTGTTGGATGCCAACGGCACACGCTGGCAAGATGGGCCGTTGGCTGTTGCGGCACGTTTTGGCGCCATTTGCTATCTGGACGAAGTCGTTGAAGCGCGCCAGGATACCACTGTGGTGATCCATCCATTAACCGACAATCGCCGTGTCTTGCCATTGGAAAAAAAAGGCGAGCTCGTTCATGCGCACGCTGATTTCCAGATTGTCATTTCCTACAATCCAGGTTATCAAAGCTTGATGAAAGACCTCAAGCAATCCACCAAACAGCGTTTTGGCGCACTGGATTTTAATTATCCTAACCATGACGTTGAAAGTGAAATTGTGTCGCATGAAACGGGTGTATCCACTGAAATTGCCGAGAAACTGGTATCGATTGCGGAACGCGCACGCAATCTGAAAGGTCATGGACTAGATGAAGGCATCTCTACCCGCATGTTGATTTACGCAGGCAGTCTCATCGCTAAAAAAGTTGACGCGCATGCCGCTTGCCGTGTTGCGCTGGTGCGCCCCATTACCGATGATCCCGATATGCGCGATGCATTGGATGCTGCAGTCAGCACTTTTTTTAATTAAGTGTTTTGATAATTTTGAAATCTATCGATTGTTTTGTAAAAATAAACAGGTGCTCCCATGAGTATTAATCTGGATGACTACAAAGAATTACTGGAAGATTTAGAGCCAGAATCGGTTGAATTACTCAGACATGCATGGCCAGAAGCCGTCAAAACTTTTTCGTCGCGTGGGTTGGATAATTATCTGAAAGGTGCTTCGGCAATCCGCGGATTAGGGCGCGGACGCAGTCTGGTGGATTGTTGGATCGATGAAGTCCCATTGGTAGCCAAAGAAATTGGTGAAGATATTATCAGCGATCTGGCGACTACTGCACTCTCACTCGCCTCCAGAACTTCCGGTGCAGTGATTGAGCTAGTATTGGCCACCTCCCCCACTGCGGCAAAACGCCTCGGTGATGCGCAGCTATTCCAGAATTATCTGCAATTCCTGAATACTTTGATTGCACAAGCGCCGCGTGGTATGCGTCCGATGCTCAACAAATTGGATATTCTGTTTGGTCAACTGACTCTGGGCGGTTTGCGCCGCTGGGCGATGTGGGGCGCGCATGCGCATCGCACGAATTATGAAGAGCAAATAAAATATTTTGGATTGGAATCCAAGGAATCACTCGCGGTACTGCAAAAAGAACGCAAGGGCACCCTGTTTGTGGATGTGCAGCGCCGCATCAATATGTATCTGCGTGCACTTTGGGCACGTGATTTTTTCATGAAACCCACCTCCGGTGACTTTGAAACGCGTGAAGGTTACAAACCCTATATCGAAAATTACTTCATTTACCTGCCTGATGCCTATGACAGCCATGCGGGTGTAACCGCCACCGAGGTTTATCGTGCCGCCGCCGCGCACGCTGCCGCGCATCTGGTGGAAACCAAACAACCGATCTCTGCGGAAGGATTGAGCCCGATGCAAATGGCGGTCATCTCCGTGATCGAAGATGCACGCGTCGAAGCACTTGCCATTCGCCGCTTTCCGGGATTGCGTAAAACCTGGGCAGCCTTGCATACCGCCACGCCGGATAGGGCTGTCACCATGGGCGACTATCTCAATCGCTTGGCACGCGCTTTACTCGATCCGGATTATCAGGACAACGATCGTTGGATTGCCGAAGGCCGTCAGCTTTTTGCAGCCGCACAGAACAAACTGGATACCTATCAAATCTCATGGGACATTGGCGTTCAGCTGACGCATAGTTTTAGAGAAAAAAACATTCCGTACGCCATGCTATCGGATCAACTCACCGCACCGTATCGCGACGACAATCGTTATTTCTGGGAATTTGAGGAATTTGATTTAAATAAATCGCTGTCGGCTGGTTATGAAGCACCCAAACAAATTCGCAAATATGTCAATGTGATGGAATTCGCCAACGAAGTCGAAGTGGAAACCGCCGGAGATGATGCGCAGGAAATCTGGGTTATGGGTACCGAATTTTTCCCTTATGAAGATACCGGCGTTTCCTACAATGATCTAGAAGGCAAAGAACCGGTGTCGGCGCCCTATCACTATTCCGAATGGGATTACCAGATTCAATTGGAGCGCCCGGATTGGGCAACTGTACAAGAAAAACGCCCGAAACTTGGCGACATACAATGCATCGACGACATCGCGCAACAATATAAACGTGAAATCGCGCGCATGAAATTCTTGCTCGATGCCATGCAACCGCAAGGCACGCGCCGCATCCGCAAATTGGAAGATGGCGACGAAATCGATATCAACGCCGCGATCCGTTCGATGATCGACATCCGCATGGGCATGCAGCCTGATCCGCGCATCATGATGCGCTCGGTGCGCAAAGTGCGCGATATTTCGGTGCTGGTGTTGCTCGACTTATCCGAATCGACCAACGAAAAAGTTTCTGGCCATGACTACTCCGTGCTGGATCTGACCCGCCAGGCGACGGTACTGCTCGCCAACGCCATCAACAAAATCGGCGACCCTTTCGCGATTCACGGCTTCTGCTCGGATGGGCGCCATGACGTGGAATACTACCGCTACAAGGATTTCGACCAACCCTATAACGAAATCCCCAAAGCCCGGCTCGCCGGCATGACAGGCCAGTTGTCTACCCGCATGGGTGCCGCGATGCGCCACGCCACGCATTACCTGAAACTACAAAAATCCGCGAAAAAACTGCTGCTCGTCATCACCGACGGCGAACCCGCCGACGTCGACGTGCGCGACCCGCAATACCTGCGCCACGACACCAAAAAAGCCGTGGAAGAAGCCGGCCGCTCAAGCATTCTCACCTACTGCATGAGCCTCGATCCGCGCGCGGATCAATATGTGTCGCGTATTTTTGGCGAGCGTAACTATTTGGTGGTGGATCATGTGGAACGGCTGCCGGAGAAACTGCCGGTGTTGTATGCGGGGTTGACGCGATAGACTTGACTAAGCAAAACAGAATAATGAGAAATCGTAATTCTGCCATCGAAGCTGTGATTATTTTAAATTACCTAATCGCAGACTTTGTTGCCGGAACAATCGTATTTATTGACTATCGGGAACGCTATAAATTAAAAAAGCTTAGTGAAATACAGTTAAGTGCAGTGGAAAGAATGTGTTTTTCGCATCTTGCACTGTCACTTTTCAAATTACTAGAATTCTGGGATCGATACCATCAATTATTACCGGAAAGTCATCACGCAGATTTAAAAGAATTAAACAAAAAAATTCGCAAAAAAGGTGTTGAGAATTTCAGAAATAAAGTTTCTGGTCACATATTAGATAAAGAATCAAAAAAACCATTAAAACCTTCAGAAATAATGAACTTCCTTGAAGAACTAATTGGTGAACATGCAGATACTTTTCTTAATTGGATTAATAATCCATCTAATAATACTTACCCAAATACTGTTGTTAGTATTGTAGAAACAATCCGGAACTCTATTGCTCAAGAGTATGGCATTACCGAGGATGAAATTATTAATATCTAGCACGATAGACTTGAGTGACGCCAGGAATTCCAACATTTCCGTTATGCAAGTAGAGTGGATAAGCACAGCGTCATCCACCAGCATTCATGCGATTATCGCAAATTATTTTGGTGGATGGCGTTTCACTTATCCACCCTACCCGCTGGGCGAGTATTTCCTAATTTAGGTGGATGGGCGACCTATCTTCGACAGGCTTCCATTGATCGCAGCCGGAGCCAAGCTCGATAGGATGCGCCGATGCCAGAAGGCGCATCAGTCCCATCATTCCATTTCATAATCTTCATAATTTTTGCTAGCCAGAACGCCTTTTCGTCGGCGTGTTTCATGCTTACTCTTTTGTCTGAGAAGCGTCACCCAATAACAACGCTTGGCTATACTCTAAAAATTCATCCAGATGCGTTTCGATAATACTGATCAAAATAGGTAGTTGCAGCGCCTGATAGTCGTGCACGGCAATGTTGCGAAAACCCACCATACGTTTGAGCTTATCGGCAAGTTCGGCATCGATCCAACCGCCCTGCGCCAGCAGCTCAAATACATCACGCGCACTTTGCGGCACCCCCAGTTTTTCACGCCGGATTAGGTGTTGCCCCATGTCCAGCGCTGCTTCGCAAGCACGTTGAATGTTCAGAATTGCTGCATCTTGCCGGGTGAAATCCATGGGAAAAGAGCCGGATTTTACATATTCCTCCCTCGCCCGCTTCACACAGCGCTCGATGGTGGCAGCCTTGTTGATCAGCACATCATCAGCCATACACCTTTCCCCTTTTTTGAATGTCGGATAGCAACCCGGCACGGGCGGTATCCAATTCTGTTTTCTCACTCAAGATGGCGGCCTCGAACAACGCCGCTTGCACATCCGACGTCCACCAGCGCTGACCGGTGGTGATGACTTGGTATTGCATCACGGTAGAAGCTGCACGCAGATCGAGCAAATCGACCGGGCAGCCAGCCACATCTGCCAGATCACCGGCTAGCGTCCACAATACCAGAGGCTCGGCATAACCCGCGACCAGCACCGCCAGATCGAGATCGCTATCCATTTGTGCTGTGCCTTGAATGCGGCTGCCGAAAGCATAGATGGCCAGCAGATTGGGCAGACTGGCTTGCAGCGTTTGGATAATGGCAGCCTGGTTCACGATGCGAAGCAGCTCGCTCCAACAAGCCAATCTGATGGTAAATCAAGATCCAAAAATAAATTCATGTGTTAAGGAAATCTAAAGAAATAAATTGATTTTGAGCGTTTGATCGCATCGGTGCGCCTAGGAGGCTGTCCGAGAATAGTGATCGTAGCGAGGGAAAGCTATTTTTAGACAGATTTTTCGTTTATTTGAGGCGAATAGTTATTCTATTTAACGAGAATAATCGGAAAATATGACCAAAATAGCTTTTCTGCAGTAGACCCTCTATTCTCGGACAGCCTCCTAGCAATACTTTGATGAGCACGCTCTGCTTGATTGTACCAGCCAAACCAGTCAGAGTAATCTCTATTTAATGGTTTCCTTTAGTAAAAAACAAGGGTTTCCCCAATATACACAGTGCGTTAGTGAAGTTAAGATGGCATCGTTGGTTAAATAATTATCTGGAGGATACTTACCATGAAAGCACTAAAACTCTCATCACAACTACCACTGCTTGCGTTTATTTCACTGATCTTCTTTGCACAAATCAGTTCAGCTAGCGCTTCCCCAACCGATGCCGTTAGTGGCGACCATGATGCGGTAGCAAGACAGTACGAAAATCTGGCTAATGACGCCAAAACAAAGCTACAAGAGAACCGGGCAATACTCGCGGACTATGAGGCACATCCTTATTATTACGGACGTCAAGGCCAGGATCTTCTGTCACACACGACTGCCAATATTCGCGAATACGAAAAGGCTTTGCAAGAAAACCTGAGTAATGCGGATCTCCACAAAAGAATGGCAGCAGAGTCTAATCAACGCGTCAATAAAGCAGCCATTAACTCAAATCATCAACTGTGATTTGACAGAAAAGAATTCATATTTTCTGCACAAAAATTCCACAAACACAATCACCGGTTGATGCCGGTGATTGTTCTAGTCAAAAAATCCACACTATTCTGTGTTGATAGTTTTCTTTTTATCACTGCGTTGATAGACCATCCACCAGTGTTGTAACCAATTTCTTATGTAAAGGAATAAATTGGCACAAATACCCCTTCACTCTAGAAAGAAATCCAAGAATGGTAGCGCAGCCAAGAGAAGCCATTTTGAGATAGATTCTTTGATTACTTGGTGTAAATAACTATTTTGCATAATAAATTAATTTCAAAATATGGCCAGGATCATTTATGCGCAGAGATTTCCATCTTCTCGCGCAACTTTCCTAACACACATTATTCAGTAATCGAATTGAAGTAATCAATCATCTACTGGTATACTCCCGCCACTTTGATAAGTTTTATGGCGGGCCTCCCCGCATTGCAAGATGGTGAATCTGGTCAGGTCCGGAAGGAAGCAGCCACAGCTGTTTATTGCGAGTGCCGGGGGTCTGGCTCGCCACCCAACACATATCGTTGGAATCGATTTTTCTATATTTTCGGACTATTTATTGGATTAATCGGTTAAATTCGCTTTTCCAATTCAATCAAAAAACGTGTCTCAAACACAAGTCCTTGCGCGTAAATGGCGCCCAAGAAGTTTCTCGGAATTAACCGGACAAGAGCATGTGGTCAAGGCTCTGAGCAACGCGCTTGAGCAAAACAGACTGCACCATGCTTATTTGCTGACCGGCACGCGCGGCGTTGGCAAAACAACCATCGCCCGTATTCTAGCCAAATCGCTCAACTGTGAAGCGGGCATAACCGCAACTCCGTGCGGTACTTGTCCGGCATGCCTGCAAATTGATTCTGGCAGTTTTATTGATCTTATTGAGTTGGATGCAGCCTCCAACACGCAGGTCGATAATATGCGTGAATTACTGGAAAATACGCTGTATGCCCCTACCAGCGCGCGCTACAAGATTTATATCATTGATGAAGTTCATATGCTTTCCAAATCAGCTTTCAACGCTATGTTGAAAACATTGGAAGAACCGCCCGCCCACGTTAAATTTGTATTGGCAACAACCGATCCGCAAAAAATACCGATCACTGTTTTGTCCCGTTGTTTGCAATTCAATCTGAAGCAAATTCCGCAAACACAAATTGCCGAGTACCTTAAAAGAATTTTGGCGCAAGAAAAAATCCAATGTGACATCCCATCGCTGCAATTAATTTCCCGTGCGGCTCAAGGCAGTATGCGCGATGCTTTAAGTCTACTGGATCAAGCCATTGCCTTCGGTGAAGGAAGTGTTGCGGAAGCCGGTGTGCGGGATATGCTGGGTAGCATTGATCAAGGCTATCTTTTTGATCTGCTGGAAGCGCTGGTACAGAAGAAGGGTTTAAAATTATTGTCATTGGCCGATGAAATGGAAGCACAATGCCTTTCTTTTGATTCAGTCTTGCAGGATTTGGCAGCTTTACTGCACCGCCTCGCACTGGCACAAACCGTTCCACAAGCTATCAGTGAAGATACACCGGAATATGCACGTATCTTTACATTGGCAAAAACGTTTTCGCCCGATGACATTCAGTTGTTTTATCAGATTACATTGCATGGACGCAGTGATCTAGGTTTGGCACCGGATGAATATGCCGGTTTTACCATGACGCTGATGCGCTTGTTGACTTTCATGCCGGATGATCTTTCAGCAAATAATCAACTGCGGCATGTTGTATCAATGGATACCAAGCCAACCAATAAAGCGGATACTACGCAGCGAGCGGAGCCTGAGCAGATTGCGCAGCCCTTACCTGACAATATCCGTGTAGATTTATCCGGTCTGGATTGGCCAAAATTGACTCAGCAATTAAAATTAACTGGGATGGCTAAAATGCTGGCACAGCATAGCGAAGCCAGAGTTCTTTCAACGGAAAAAATAGAGCTATATGTGCCGGATGTGCATAAGCACCTGCTGGAAAAGAAATATCAGGATAAAATCCGGACAGAATTAAATAGTTATTTTGGCAAACCTGTCGTGCTTAATTTTTCCGTTGGCAGTCTGACAGGATTGACACCCGTGGCACTGCAACAACGTGAAGAAGAAGAAAAACAGGAACAAGCCATTGCAGCAATTGAAAAAGACCCGATTGTGCAAGAATTGATCGAGCAATTTGATGCAAAACTAATCGTTCCTTCTATTAAATCCATTCCAAATAAAGGAGATAGTAATGATGAAAGGTAATCTGGGAAACATGATGAAACAAGCACAAATGGTGCAGGAAAACATGCGGCAAATGCAGGAAAATCTCGCCACCATCGAGGTGGAAGGTCAATCTGGGGCGGGCATGGTCAAGGTCGTCATGACTTGCCGTCATGATGTCAAAAGAATCAGCATTGACGACAGTCTTGTCGGCGATGACAAAGAAATGCTGGAAGACCTTGTCGCCGCAGCTTTTAATGATGCTGTACGCCGTGTGGAATCCACCACCCAGGAAAAAATGGCGGAACTGAGCAGCGGATTGGGCTTGCCGCCAGGTATCAAATTACCTTTCTAAAGTGAATTATTACTTATATATAATAACGATATACGGTAATTTATTTACCTTATTCTGGTAATTCATTTACCTATCCATTCGGTAGAATCAATTAATTACGTGGCATCATCGATGCTGCCTAAGTAAATTTGAGGAATACCATGGATGACAAACAACTGGAAGTGGTTCAAACAGTTGAAGCGATGTTCCGTGCGGCGCCAGGCGCACGCTATTTAAATGAATTCGTTGCTTTTATTAACAATACTGGCAGTTCTGTTAAAGAACTGGCCAATAATCTTGCGCAAACAGATGTTTTCAAACAGTCACTCTATTCTGACACGCTTTCCAATAGTGCGTTTGCCCATCAGTTTGTAGAAAATACAGTCGGGGCCCTAGTAAGCCAGGAAGATAAGACATGGGCCGCCGTAGAAATAGAGAAAATGCTGGATGTTGGGGAAAGCCGTGGGGAAATCATTCACTGGGCGGCCACAGCACTGGCATCGATCGATACCGACAATACGCATTGGGGTGTCGCAGCTCAGCAATTTAATAACAAAGTCGAAGTAGCTGCTTACTATTCAATTGATCAGGGCGGATCAGCCACGAGTCTGACTGTTTTACAGCATATCACTGCAGATGTTACTGCAGATACCGATAGCGTTTCCTCAGTGAAAGCGGTTTTAGAATCGGGTGTGAGTGGAAAAATAATCGATGGTTATATCAAGGATGCGATTATATTCTCAGATCTAAATGGTGATGGGATTCACAACAGCAATGAATCCAGTACCACGTCGGATACATTGGGCAATTTTGTTTTACCTGGGGTGAATGGTTTTGGTCAACTAATTGTATCCGGCGGAATCGACATTTCCACTGGAGTAGCATTCACCGGAAGCATGATGGCCCCTCCAGGTTCGACAGTCATTACTCCGCTAACCACACTCATTGACAAGTTAACGCAAATTAATGGCATGACCGTGACAGATGCCACCGTAAAGGTGCTGGCATCGCTGGGTTTACATCCCGGTGTCGATTTGCTTCACTTTGATCCCATTTTTGAAACCAGCCGAACAGATACTGGCAGAACTGAATCAAATATTGCTTTAGCCATTCATACTGCAGCTGTTAAGGTAAGTATTCTCATCAGTCAGACCGGGGCATTACTGCGTGGCGCAGGCGTTCTAACGAATGAAGCTGCAGCTATTGATTTAACCTATGAAGCACTCGCTGCATCACTAGCGAGTAATGTAAGTAATACCGGTTTAATTGATTTGACTGCCGACAATACCATCGCACAGATCATTCAGGAAACTACCGAATTATCAGGCGCTAATAATTCCATGTTATTCAAAATTGGCGCTTTGGCAGCCGATGCTTCACAGGCCATTGCTAATTTAAACGAAGCAGTTGTTAATGCTTCTACAAGCAGTTCTGACAAATCAAAAATACTGTCCAGCATTGCCGCTGTTCAGATTGTATCCGAACACATTGAATCAACGATGAAATCCGGTTCTGCCACAGGAAATATCGAGAGTACAGTCAGTAGCACAACAGGATCAACTTTAAACGACGCAATCACGATAGCTGGCACCACGGTGGGTGATGTAACCGGTGACGGATTGCCTGATCCATTGCCACTGCCTCCGGCACCATCAACTGGTGGTGGTGCCGGAGGCACTTCGACTCCAACCACTGTCCAGTCCTATTTAGCAACCAGCGCGACTGCGTTTTCAGGCACTTCGGCAAATGACATCTTGTCGATTTCCACTGCGGCAACCTGGACGCCTCTAGTAATGACCACGGTTATCCTGGATGGAAGTTCAGGCACCAACACATTGAGCGTACAAGATGGCTCCAATATTACCTCGGCGATTGTAATCAATTTTCCTAATTTGGCCTTTGATGCGACAGGTGTTACCGGAACCAATGACGTAACCATGTCAGCCTCACAGAATCAACTTTTTACCGGCACAATCACGGCGGCTGGCACGGGCGCAAATGGTGAGAAAATCACGATTATCAGTGATGGTGCCATCACAACATTAACAGATGTGGAAAATTACACTGTGGGCGATGACTCAACGAACGCGCGCACTATAACCGTTGCTAGTGCGAGCACGAATGTTACCGCCAGCTCGACAACCGATGCGATCACTTTTAGCCTAGGTACACTGACCTATACTGGCACCGTCACGGGTGATAATACAGTGGACGATGTTCTCAGCTTGAATACCGGTGCAAATGTTAGCGGCGGCACCATAACCAATGTAGAAGTGCTGACATTGACGTCGGGGGCATTGGTCACCTTATCAGCATCACAAAATCAGAATTTCACAGGCACTGTCACGGCGGCGGGCACCGGAGTTAGCGGGGAAAAAATCACCATTAGCGGTGATGGTGCAGTGACGGCCTTATCCAATATTGAAACCTATGAATTGGGTGATGACACGACCAACGCCCGCACACTGACAACCGGTTCAGCCGCGCTGAATCTGACTGCGAATAATGCCACGGACACCGTCACAATAAATGCGACGGCGCTGGCGCAGAATACAGAACTCACCATAGCAGCAGCAAGCGCTTCGGCGCTGATAGTCACTGGCTTGGTCGGCGATATGGTTGCCTCCAATCTGAGCGGAACGCTGGCAGTAACCACAGCCAATGCAGCGGATAACGGAATCAGTATTACAACAGGAACCGCTGCGACATCAGTGAATGTGGCCGCTGGCGCGGCATCCGATACCGTAAATATCAACGCGGCCGCTTTAACCAATAACATTGGCCTAACCATTACCTCGAGCGGTGCTGCGGCTGGCACAATCAATGTCACGAACCTGGTTGGAGATATGACTGTTTCAAACCCGACCAGTGGCACAATCGGCGTTACCGTGGCGGATAATACGGTTGACGATGGAATCGCCATCGCTGCCGGCGCATCCAATCTAGCAATTTCAGGCGTAGCGGATGGCGATACTGTGACGATCACTGGATTTACCGGAACAACATTGACTGGGGCGAATGCCAATACCACGGGGAAATTCAATATAACCACGGGCACGAGCACAAGCAGCATCACCACAGGCGCTGGTGAAGATACGTTTACTTTTGTTGCCGGCACTGGTTTGACCAGTGCCGACACGGTAAACGGCGGTGCTGGCACGGATACGGTCGCACTAACTAGTAACACAGCGATTGCTGCAACTAACTTTAACAATGTTAGCAATATCGAAGTCATTACAATCGCCAATACAAATACGACGGTTGCAATTACTACGCAAGATACTTTGGTAGCAGCAGGCGCTACTTTGACGCTATCGAATGCGGCCAATTCAGGTGTGCTGACATTTATTGGCAGTACAGAAACAAATGGTAAATTCAATATCACGGGCGGCACAGGTATCGATAGCATTACGGGCGGGGCTGGCGATGATACGTTTACCTTTGTCGCAGGAACAGGATTGACTACCGATACAGTCAACGGCGGCACCGGGACGGATACGGTGACATTGACCGGCACCACAGCGGTTACTGCGACTCAGTTCAATAATGTGAGTAACATCGAAGTCATTACACTACCCAGCATGACCAACACGGCGATTGCCATTACTACAGTGGATGCGCTGGTAGCGGCAGCTGCCACGCTGACATTATCCAATGCGGCAAATGCGGGAATACTGACATTTAATGGCGCCGCAGAAACCAACGGTGCGTTCAATATCACCGGGGGGACAAGTAACGATACTATTACCGGTGGCTCTGGAAATGACACCATTACCGGTGGAATCGGTAATGACAGTATTACCGCTGGCTTGGGGAATGACACACTGACCGGGGGTACTGGTAATGACACATTTACTTTTGCTGCTGTTTCTGGCTTAACCAGTGGAGATACTGTGGAGGGTGGCGCAGGATCGGATACGATTGCTCTGACTGGGAATACCGCTTTTACCGCAGCCACCGATTTCGATAATGTCTCTAATATTGAAGTCATTACATTAGCAAACACGACCACGGCTGTCTCGATTACAACTAAGGATAGCTTGGTTGCTGCGGGTGCCACGCTGACGTTATCCACTGCGACTACCGGCGGACTAACTTTTAACGGCGCCGCAGAAACAGATGGCGATTTTAATCTTACCAGTAGCGCAGCTGCTAATGACACAATTACCGGCGGCAATAACGATGACAGTATTACTTGCGGCACCGGTACAGACGTCATCGCCGGTGGTGGCGGTGATGACACACTGACATTTGCGGCAAGCACGGGCTTAACTACGGCAGACACAGTGGATGGCGGAACTGGGATCGACACAATTTCCCTGACCGGCACTACAGCGGTTACTGCGACCAATTTTGACAATGTCAGCAATATCGAGGTCATCTCGTTCACGCATACCACGACAAATGTCGCGATTACCACCCAAGATATTTTGGTCGCAGCCGGGGCCACCTTAACAATTCAAGCAACGACACTGACCACGGGCATCTTAACGTTTAATGGGAGCGCAGAAACAAATGGCACTTTCAATATTACCGGCGGTGGGGCAGCAGACGTTATTACAGGGGGAGCAGGTAATGACATCATTGACGGTGGCGCGGGAAACAATGCCATCACAGCGGGCCAAGGTAACGACACGATTACCGGCGGCACAGGTAACGAAACCTTCACATTTGCCGCTGCCACCGGTTTAACCAGCTCAGATGTTGTAGATGGAAGCTCGGGTACAGATACAGTCGCCTTAACCGGAAATACAGCATTTACTACGTCCAATGACTTCGACAACATCAGAAATATTGAAACCATCACACTTGCCAATACAAATACCGCGGTCACTATCACTACGAAAGATATTCTGGTTGCATCCAGTTCAACGTTGACACTCACGAATGCCGCCAATTCCGGCGTGCTGACATTCATTGGCAGCGCAGAAACGGATGGTACCTTCACAATTAATGGCGGCACTGGCAATGACAGCATCACCGGAGGTGCCGGTAACGATACACTTGCTGGAGCCACTGGCGACGATACGGTCATCGGCGGCGCCGGCAATGACAGTATCACCAGTGGCGCCGGCAATGACAGCATCACAGGCAATACCGGCGCGGATACAATTACTTTGGGTAGCAGTGCAAACGATAATACCCGGCAGACAGTGATTTACAGTTCCGCTTCAGATGGTGCGGCGGCCGGCGCGAATAGCGGCGCTGACGCAATAACCCAATTTGATGCCAATGCTAACGACGCTACCGATGACCTGTTTCAGATCACTGGAACTTTAAAAACACTACTGAATGATGACAGCGATGGGATCTTGGATTATGCAACGAGTGATGGTGCTGATTTGGGAAATCAAGCCATTGTTGGCGGTACTGATCAGGAAGCAATCGTGCTGTCCGATGCCGAAATTGAGATTGCGTTAGCTGCATATACTACTTCCGGGCTAGCCGGGTTAATTTCTGAGTTAGGAGAAGAAATCGACTTCACCGGAATCGCAACGGGTGAAGAATGTCTATTCGTCATGAACTTTTCTACCACACAATCAGCGATCGTACTGTATACCGCTGGATCCGGCGGCGATGATACGATTGTTGCTTCGGATGTCCAGGTTCTCGGTATCGTGACCCATAATGATGGTACCGGTCTGGTAGCAGGCAATCTGATATTTTAGTAAGCATAATAAATTCAATCTCTGATCATAAAATTACTCGCGCTTGCCAAGCGAGTATTCACTTTGACGCACCAGATGTTATCTATCTCTGTGACAGAATTTACAAAGTAGCGATTGATAAATTCATAATTAAACGCTAAATGGTTTAAAATCCTTCCACTCACGTTTCATCAAGTAGTTTTTTTCGTCAGCACACTTCCCGGATTTAAGCATTCATGAAAGTAAACAGGCCCATCAGGCCAATAAAGAAAAAAGTACCCGTTATACAAATACAAACTGATGAAGCAGAACAAACACCAGCGCTTCCCAGCGCACCGGCAACACCCACTTTCAAATTACAGAAACTTCTGGCACAAAAGGGATTGGGTTCACGGCGGGAAATGGAAGTGTTAATTGCTTCCGGCGCAGTCAGTATCAACGGCAAAACTGCTGTGGTAGGCGACCGGGTCGGCGCGCATGATCTCGTACGCATCGGCAAGCGTGTGATCCGTCTCAATCTGGAAGAAAGTTTGCCCAAGGTCCTGCTGTATCATAAACCGGAAGGCGAAATTGTCAGCCGG
>NZ_JAIEME010000019.1 GCF_019752415.1 Nitrosomonas sp. | reverse complement strand
GATTGATGGGAAAGGTGTACCAATTAATCAAGGCAAACCGGGCCCAATTTCCGGCTCGTGTTCTATGTGAGACACTCGGTGTATCGCACAGCGGTTACTATGACTGGGCAAAACGCACACCCAACCGACGGGCCATTACCAACTGTCGATTGATCGAGCAGATCATGGCTATATACCGTACAAGCGATTGTACGTATGGCCGCCCCCGCATTACCGTTGAATTAGCCGATCGTGGAGTCAGGGTCAATCATAAGCGCGTAGGCAGGTTGATGCGTGAAGCTGGAATTAAAGGGGTGAGTCGCAGGCGAAGCTTTGTGATCACGACTCATCGGAATAAGCGTGACCGCCCTGCACCGGATTTAGTGCAACGTCATTTCAAGGCAGCTAGCATCAATCAACTATGGGTTGCGGACATGACTTACATTCCTACCTGGGCAGGATTTTTGTACCTAGCCGTGGTCATCGATGTATTCAGCCGTAAGGTAGTGGGCTGGTCTTTCGGTGAAACCATGACAACAAGCCTGGTAATCAGTGCGTTGAACATGGCGTTAATCACTCGTAAACCGGGCAAAGTGATTCACCACAGCGATCAGGGCAGTCAATACACCAGTGTTGAGTTCGGCAAGCGATGCAGGGAAATGGGTGTGCGTCCCTCCATGGGCAGTGTGGGGGATGCTTACGACAATGCGATGGCTGAAAGCTTTTTTGCCAGCCTAGAATGTGAATTGATCGATAGGCGCTCCTGGAAAAATAAAACTGAAGCAAGGTTAGCCATATTCACCTGGATCGAGTCATGGTACAACCCAACTCGCAGGCATTCCGGGCTGGGATACTTATCACCAAACAATTTTGAGAGAAAACTGAATGAGAAAAATAAAATCGCGATAAACTGCAATCCGCTTTCACAGGTCGAGACTCACTCGACTCCATGAAAAAATGTCCGTCAAATTGGGACAACTCCATACAGCCAGCCTTCCTGTGTCCAGATGTATGGGATAGCGCTGACATCCACTTGATCCGGTTTGGCAACAGTAAATTGCCGATTCAGTTAGCCCTGATTTCGACGCTTCTGGCCGCTCCTGCTAACGTAAATCCCTGATCCACAAACAGACTGCTTGCATTCAGTTTGAATTCCTTTGTATATTGTTTCCTCGTTTCCATTTTAAGATTATTTTCTCTTAACTGGAGTGTCCGGGTCTATTGGACCACATCAAAATGATAATAGCTCTTCATTAGATCCTTTGTTGGTAGGTCGTGCGCATGTTGTCTATGAACAAGGCGAACATGAGCAAGCATTGTTGTGAACGAGCATCTTTTTGTTGCCATAATAAGACGCCCCGCCTAAAAAACCGGCGCATACATTACTGTCAACGAGAGTTCAGAGAGTACTATCAAATGCATCCAAAGCCGGCCTCAGTGTATTAATAAGAATTTTTAGTTATGGGTTTGATACTTTTTTGTGGGTTTTGGGTCGCTGTTCTTGGTTACTCCTGTGCTGATGTGTGTGCAAGTATTGATTAGAAAAATAGGATTTGCCGAAGTATGAGTATTTCAGTACAGATGTACTGGCTGAAAATGACATGCTGACTATATCTACTGGATCGCTATTGTGATCAAATTTAAATGAGGTACTTAGTTGATTTACCTAAGAAATCCTGCAATATTCTTTTAGAGGGTTGAGTTTGTACAAAGATATTGTCCTCTGAAAGCTTTTTGTCTGTAGAACGGCAATTTTATTACAGATAAACAGATAAAAATTGTAGGCTACAACTATGGTTTGTAGTTGATTGGGTTTTAACGTAACACTCAATATATCCATCAACAACATTTGATTAATACAAAGACAAAGACAAAGACAAAGGAAATTACCATGAAGTATTCTTTTTTTGCAGGATCGAAAGGGCGAACGATGCTCGCCTTGGTGATGCTGTGCGGCGCTTCTCCTGTACTTGCACTCGGCACCCCGGCTTATTCCATTTCGGGCTCTGATTTTTTCGGTTCCGATGGGCCTGTAACCGTGGGTTTTAAATTCACCGCTGAGTCAGCTAGCAACCTGACCGCACTTGGCTACCACGATGAGGGCCTGGACGGACTCTTCAATGCTCATGACGTAGGGTTGTATGATCTGTCTGGTACATTGCTCGCCAGCGCGACCGTTCCCGATGGCACGACAGGTGATCTGATCGGAGAGTATCGTTACGTCACGCTTGGCAGCGCTTACGCGTTAACTGCGGGTACTCAATATGTGTTGGCCGCCCATACCTCGGCGGGCGACGGATACCGCTACGGTTTTGTGCCGCCAATCACGCTTACGGTCGATCCATTGATTTCGATTGCTGATGATGCCAGTCTCTATGTCTATGGCTCAGGGTTAGCCTTCCCAACAGCTTTCGCTGGTTATGACATCTATGCGACGCCTAACATGTTGTTGTCGCCGGTGCCAGAACCGGAAACCTATGCGTTGTTGTTAGTAGGATTGGGCTTAATAGGCTTTACATTGCGTAACAAGAAAGCTTAAAAACCAGTTATTTTTATTAAGCTTATACGGTTGAATGAAAAACCCGCCTATATGGCGGGTTTTTCTTGTCTGCTATTTTTCAGTGATGGTGCATTTGTGTAGTATTCGACTTTAATTTAGGTGGGTAGTTTAGCGCCTCGAGTGCTAATTCAAAAACAGGAACTCGCTTGCTTACAAGGCGAACTTCCAGCGAGTCAGACAGTGCGTTAAGGGGAGCGCCGCCTTGGTAGCTGAAACGTATTGAAATATGATCGCCTTTGGAAACTGCAATTGGTGTGGATAGTGGAACGATGATGTATTGGGTATGCCAATCGACGGTGTTGTGTGTCAGCATATTAATTGCCAGTATATTTTTGGTGATGAGTCGTAATGCATTGAGTTGACCGTCTTCAGCAATGATGATTTCTCCGTCCCAGTGACAGGTTTGGCTAAATGGCTCGGCATAAGTCAGCAGCTGAAATACCTCAGGATTTCCGAGGCTTTTGCTTCTTTCCTGAGTTGCGCAGGGGTCTTGAAATAAAATCGTGGGTGCGTAGAAACCTTCAAAATGGAAGTTTTGTTCTATCGGTTGAATGGCCTGAATACTGGCTTCTGGCACAAAGACCGGCAAGGGGCTGCCAAACTTTTCCCAGTAACGTTTTTTAAAGGAATCGATAACAGGCATTTGCTTTTCGCGCAACAAGCCGGTGTGCAGCATTTCACAGATCACCACATCGACCGGTTCCGGCGGCAAGTAATGCAGCGCATCGGCTTGGATAACTTCAACTTTGCCACCGTTGGCGTTTTTCGCAAGAAAGCTGCGTGCAGCACTTACTAGTTCCGGGTTGCGCTCTACACAATAAACTTTCTGGGCTTTTTGCGCGGCAAAAAACGATTGTACGCCAGTGCCGCCGCCCAGCTCCAGAACCTTAGAACCCGGTTTGACCACCAAATTAATCGCCTCTTTAAAGCCTTTCATCCGGATAGTGTCATTCAGCATATTGTGATGGTAATGCAGGGGAATGAATTGGCCAAGTTCCAAGCTCTCGAATTTATTTTTCATAGGGATTCCTGAATATTTAGCGCTGCGAATTTATAATGAGTTGCTGTGACTGTTGACAGCAATGATCATGCCAATCTTCGGAACGGCATACGCTGGGTGAGTTGGCGTTTTTTTACTTGCTTTTTTCTAGCGGATGGATGGCAAGACCGGCAAATATTGCCGAAATAATAATTGGACTCGAGCTTGCAGACCGGCATGCAAAAATTGAGATTTCAGCAATGCAGCGATAGCAAGCCAAGATTACTTCAATAACCGATAGGCGCTCATCAGAAATACAGCGTAATATTTCAAAACATAAAATGCATGTCTTCGTTATTTTATCGCCGATATAAACAGGTATAAATATTGTTATGACAGAACCAACGATTGTCTGCCCGAATTGTAAAACGGAAATCAAACTCACTGAATCATTGGCAGCGCCGCTGATTGAATCGACGCGTAGGCAATTTGAGCAAAGGCTGGCGCAAAAAGATACTGAAATCATTCAGCGCGAGCAGGCCATGCGTGAAAAACAAATGCAATTGACGGAAGATAGACGCAAGCTTGACGATCAGGTGGCTAGTCAAGTGGCGGAACAGTTGAAAGCAGAGCGTGCCCGCGTGATTGTGGAGGAATCCAAGAAAGCCAAACTGGCCAGCGCTGCCGAGCTGGATAATAAAGCGCGTGAACTGGCGGAATTGCAAGAAGTGCTCAAATCCCGCGACGAGAAATTGGCAGAAGCGCAAAAGGCGCAAGCCGAGCTCATCAAAAAACAGCGCGAGCTCGACGATGCCAAGCGTGAACTGGAGCTCACCGTAGAAAAGCGTGTGCAGGACGGATTGACCGAGGTGCGTACACTCGCCAAAAAAGAAGCCGAAGTCGAACAGAAACTTAAGGTGATGGAAAAAGAGCAAACCATTGCCGCGATGCAGAAGCAGATCGAAGATCTCAAACGCAGAGCTGAGCAGGGCTCGCAGCAACTGCAAGGGGAAGTACAGGAACTTGAGTTTGAGAACCTGTTGCGTATGAAATTTCCTTTCGATGCGATTGAACCAGTCCCTAAGGGTGAGTTTGGCGGGGATGTGCTGCATCGGGTTGTTAGCACGGGTGGTCAGGCCGGAGGCACCATTTTGTGGGAATTCAAACGCACCAAGAACTGGAGCGATGCTTGGCTGGTAAAACTGCGCGATGATCAACGCACCGCCAAGGCGGAAATCGCCGTGATCGTGAGCCAGATATTGCCGAAAGGTGTGGAAACCTTTGAAATGGTTGAAGGCGTCTGGGTTACCCACCCGCGCGCCGCTTTACCGGTGGCCATGATTCTGCGCCAATCCTTGCTGGAAATCGCTTTGGCACGCCAATCCTCAGAAGGCCAGCAAACCAAGACCGAAATGGTCTACCAATACCTCACCGGCCCGCGTTTCCGCCAGCGCGTGGAAGCCATCGTTGAGGCGTTTTCCACGATGCAGGAGGATCTGGATAAAGAGCGTAAAGTCATTATGAAACAATGGGCTAAGCGTGAGGAGCAGATTGAACGCGTGATGGGGGCTACCGTCGGTATGTATGGGGATCTGCAGGGAATTGCGGGGAAGTCTTTGCAAGAAATTAAAGGACTTGAGTTTTCTGCCTTAGAAGATATGGAGCCCGATAAAATGGACGAATAAATAGCAGGTGGTTTGTTTGGGAAAAATTGGTTCTCCCGATAAAGGGAAGCAAGAGGGTGTTAAAAACAGACTCAAAATACTCATTATTAAGTAGTAATTTATTATTCCGATTCTTTCGATAATTCTTACCAGTTGCTCATGGTGTTATCTTAGTGGGATTGGGTATTATGCATTCATACGACCACGCCATGGATTGTCTCGCATAATTGCCACCGATGGATTCACAAGATTCTTTTTCGTTACTAGAATATATAAACGATGTTATTAAGATCGCAGTTAAAAGAAGTGTATACAAAAAAACTTTTATCTTCTCGCTCATGATTTAACCTCATTGAATGGAATGAAAGAGAAATCATATCCCAAATAATCCCAAGGTATATTTGCACAATCACAAAAAGATTCACCGTGATTATCTTTTGCTCTCCACCAAACCGGCTGACCTGTCTGCGCCTGCCTTACTCTCATTTCGAATTGAGGAACAGGCTGGCAGATTAGGTAATGCGTTATGTTCGACATATCCACACAAGAAAGACCGCTTATGTCATGAAATGTAATTTCTTTTTCATAGGCATGTTCAATACCGCGCAGAATAAAACCTTCCTTAGCGGTGCGCATTTCATCCAACTGTTCTCTGGATCCGTTCCATTCTTTCCATTCAGCCATTTTTATTCTTCCTTAGATCTTTTAAACACCTATCCAGACTGGAAAATCATTGTCTCGTCATGAAATAACTTTAGTGAATTGTTTTAATATGGCTTGATATAACCACGACCCACCCCATGCAATTACAAGAACCATTAACAAGACTACTAAACCATAAAATATTTTATTAATCAATTCACTATCTCCTGCAATACTTTCACTTAGGCTGTCCGGGAAGAGCTTGGACAGTTACCCATTTTGATGTGTGCAATATTTATTCCGGTATGGGTTTACATGATGGCTTCCTGTTTTTGGTTTGATTAATATAGGGAGAGATTAGTTTTCTGCCGTGCTGATTGGCTATGTGCTTACTCTGAGTTTGGTGTGCATGATTTCATCGAGTGCGCGGTTGTTTGCTTGCTGTAGTGTGCTCAGCACTTGCCCGAATTCTGCGGCTAAATGATTTTGTTTGTCAAACTATCGAATTTCTAGCCTATAGAAATTGACCAGAAAAACTATGAGAGGGCGCTGAAAGATCTTGCGGGAGAGTTGTTTACAGATTGAAGAAAAAGTTTCTTAATTTTTCATACGGAGTCATATTGCTAATTCCAGATAGTAGCTGCAGAATTCAGTGTCTTATCAGGAAGAATGGCAGCATACAATTCCCGTGAGAAGTTATCGATGCCTACAAACAAGTAATCTCTCGGCAAAGTTTTGGTCTCACTCTTGAGTAGCGGTAGACGTTTTGTATCGAAATGAACCATCTCACCGGGATAACTTTTATTATAGTGACGGGCCGCAAGCTTTTTCTTGCTTTCAAGAGAAAGTTCAATCTTTGCCAAGCGCTTCATCCCATACTTTGCCTGCAAGAAGCGCTTGTTGGTTGATTACCTGGGAGAAAATTCCTGTTTCCTCGCTCGATCAATCAATTACCTTGTAAATCGTGGGACGGGATACTCGGAATCTCTGTGAAAGGGCAACAATGCTCCATTCCCTAGTTCCATAGAGTCGCCAGATCTCTTCACGATCAAGTGGCGTTAACCGTGTTCTTTGGTGTATTTTCATGTTTACATCCTCTCAAGAAGATGTAAACAACGCTAATAAAAATCACACCTTACATCAACTTTCATTGTCCGTGCTTCTTCCCGCAAACAATCACAGACGACAATGGAAAAGGGCGCAAGAAATACCGCTACAAGGACAAGCAGAAAAAATGAGCGACAATGATGACGCCTTGGTATTGAACACCGCAAGAAAAAAGTTATTTAAAGATATCTCTGCATTAATCAGAAAACAGGCTTGAGAAATAAGAATAGCCAGGCAGAATGAATAATCCCCTATCAACCAGATCGAATCAGAAAACAGTTCAATTACTCAGAGTCAGAACCCTTCCTTCAGACTCATTTCTGGATTGGAATATACAGGTTTAACTGCATGAATGCTTGCTCTAATGCTTATACATCTTCTTCGGGTTCTGGATCTTCTCGTAATGGTGTATTTACTGCTAACTGTGTGGTGATACCTTTTTCAGTGTTAATACTTCCGGGGATTTCCGGTGTTTTGCAATTTACATCAGCGTTTTGTGCACGATGCCGCAGGGCGTGATCAATCAACACCAGTGCAAGCATAGCCTCGACAATCGGTGTGGCGCGTATACCGACACAGGGATCATGCCTGCCATGCGTTTCAACAATTACCGGCATGCCAGTTTTATCAATCGAATGGCGTCCAAGACGTATACTGGATGTCGGTTTGATCGCGACATTGACGGTGATGTCCTGTCCGGTAGAAATGCCGCCTAATATGCCTCCCGCGTTATTACTTCGGAAACCATCCGGCGTCATTTCATCCGAATGTTCCGTGCCTTTTTGTGTAATGCAGGCGAATCCTGCGCCGATTTCTACGCCTTTCACCGCATTGATATTCATCATCGCGTAAGCAATTTCTGCATCCAGCCGGTCATAGACCGGTTCGCCCCAGCCGACTGGCACGCCTTGCGCCACTACGCTGATCTTGGCGCCTACTGAATCACCGGATTTGCGCAGTTTGTCCATAAATATTTCCAATTGGTCGGTGTAGCTGTTGTCAGCAACAAAAAAAGGATTGTTGTGGACGTCATCCCAGTGTTTGAAGGGAATTTCTATCGGCCCCAGTTGTGACATGTAACCGCGAATGACAACGCCAAATTTTTCATGCAACCATTTCTTCGCAATGGCACCGGCTGCAACCCGGACTGCCGTTTCACGAGCCGATGCGCGACCGCCGCCACGGTAATCGCGAATACCGTATTTTTGCCAATACGTGTAATCAGCGTGGCCAGGACGGAAAACGTCCATGATCTTGCTGTAATCTTTGCTGCGTTGATCTTCATTGCGTATCAACAATGCAATCGGTGTGCCGGTCGTTTTGTCTTCAAATACACCCGATAGAATTTCTACCGTGTCGGATTCGCGCCGTTGCGTCACATGACGCGATGTTCCCGGCTTGCGCCGATCGAGTTCCAACTGGATGTCTTCCACGGTTATTTCTAATCCGGGCGGGCAGCCGTCCACGACGCAACCAATCGCGGGGCCGTGAGATTCGCCAAAAGAGGTGACACTGAAAAGTTTTCCAAAGGTATTTCCGGACATTCTGTTTTTCTCTTAAAACTGATTGTATGAGTCTATCATACGCACCCATAGTTTTTTGAATCGGCTTAAAGGAAATGGGTGATTTGGTTTCTGCAATATGTAAAATTCACGCCATTCAATGCGAAACAACCACGAATCCGATTGAGGAATATCAAGAATGAAATGCTCTCATCATGCTATACCTGCGGTAAAATGCGGGCCATTGCCTAAGGGCTATTATAAAAATATACCATTCTTTGGAATATACGAAGAGAAACGGGATTATACGAATTTCTGAAATATCCGAATACGCATACACCCTGCATTGAATACTATTAAAATTAAAACCGGGAGCTTGCATGAATACACCACGAGTTAAAGAATTTCTGATCAATCTGCAAGATAGCATCGTCAAAGGGCTAGAGCAGGTGGATGGTAAAACATTCAAACGTGATCAATGGGATCGCCCGGAAGGCGGCGGTGGAATGAGCAGTGTCATCGAAGAAGGCAATGTTTTGGAACGTGGTGGTGTTAATTTTTCTCATGTGTATGGTGCCGGATTACCAGCGTCAGCCACGGCTGCGCGCCCCGAATTAGCCGGCCGTTCGTTTGAAGCGATGGGGGTGTCTCTGGTTTTGCATCCGCGTAACCCTTATGCGCCGACAGTCCATATGAATGTGCGTTACTTCGAAGCGCGTAAGGAGGGTGCTGAGCCGGTCTGGTGGTTCGGCGGCGGTATGGATCTGACGCCTTATTATGGCTATGCAGAAGATGCGATCCATTTTCATCAAACTTGCAAGAATGCATTGCAACCGTTCGGCGATGATTGCTACCCGCGTCTGAAAAAATGGTGTGATGACTATTTTTATTTAAAGCATCGTAAAGAACCGCGTGGCATAGGGGGGGTTTTCTTCGATGATCTGAATCAACCCGATTTTGATACCTGCTTTAAACTGACCCAAAATGTAGGGGGGTATTTTTTGACAGCTTACCGTCCCATTCTGGAAGGACGCAAAGACACGCCGTATGGCGAACGTGAACGAGATTTTCAAGCGTATCGGCGCGGGCGCTATGTGGAGTTTAATCTGGTATGGGACCGGGGTACTTTATTCGGCCTACAATCGGGCGGGCGGACGGAATCCATATTGATGTCTTTGCCGCCGATTGTTAAATGGCGCTATGACTGGAAACCGGAAGCGGGTACTGCAGAAGATAAGCTGTATACCGATTTTCTGATTGGCAAGGATTGGGTGTAATCAACTTGATACATTTTTGGAGTGCTTAGCAGAATGGGCATGAATCAGTGAACAGGGTATCGCTGAACACGCAGATTTTGCTCGGTACGCTATCGGGTGTTGCATTGGGTCTCTGGTTTGCCCAGTTAGGGCAAGCGTCAAGCATTACACAGAATGGGCTATATGCTGCAAAACTGGTGGGTACATTGTTCATTGATTTATTGCGGATGGTATTGATTCCACTGGTTTTTACATCAATTGTGGTCGGGGTGGCCAATTTACGTTCGCATCAGCAAATGAATCGTGTTTGGCAGGTGACGCTCATCTTTTTTGTTTCGACGATGGCGCTGGCTGTTGTGTTGGGATTAACGGCTGCTAACTTATTGCAACCGGGTGGTGGTTTACAGATAGCCATGTTTCAGGATGCGATGCAAGGTTTTCAGGCAACGCAGATGTCTCTACCTGACTTTTTTGCACATTTCTTGCACTCATTGTTTCAAAATCCAATTGCGGCGCTGGCGCAGAGCAATGTGTTGGCTGTCGTGATATTTGCTTTATTGCTGGGTATTGCGTTGGTGGTGGGCGGTGAGCGCTATCGCAATATCCTGACATTGATGCAAGAATTTCTGGAGTTGATATTGATGTTGGTTGGCTGGATCATGCGCCTGGCGCCATTTGGAATCATGGCATTATTGTTGCAATTGGTCGCCACACAAGATACCAGTCTGCTGACGACTTTGATCAAGTTTGTAGCTATTGTTATGGGTACCCTTTTGTTGCATGGGCTTGTGGTGCTGCCATTAATTCTTTATCTGATTACTGGCATGACACCCCTCAAATTCTGGTTGGGTGCACGTGAAGCATTAATCACTGCTTTTGCCACCAGTTCCAGTGCAGCGACACTGCCCGTTACATTACGTTGTGCTGAGCAGCATTTGCATGTCAAACGAGATGTGGCAGGTTTTGTTATTCCATTGGGTGCGACGATGAATATGGATGGTACGGCACTCTATGAAGCGGTTGCGGCTTTGTTTATTGCCAATCTGGCCGGGGTTGAACTGAGATTCTTGCAGCAGATGGTTGTATTTTTGACGGCCATGCTAGCCGCAATTGGTGCACCGGGTATTCCCAGTGCCGGAATGGTAACGATGGTAATGGTGCTGCAATCGGTTGGATTGCCGGTTGAAGCGATCGCTATTTTGTTACCAGTCGATCGAATACTCGATACGTTTCGTACCATGGTAAATGTAGAAGGGGATTTGGTGGGAAGTCTGGTGGTACAGAAATGGATCAAACAAGATCAATCAAACGAATAAAGTATTTATCATTTCAATTTCTTAGATCAGATCGTTATCAATAAAACGTTGTTGAATCTCCCGCACCTTCTCAGCGTTGTTGATCAATGCTTCGACACAATCTCGATCTAATTTGGAATTAGACATTTTCTGCAACATGCTAAAAGCATCTTCATTACTCCACGGTGCTTTATACGACCGTCGCGAAGTTAATGCATCAAATACATCCGCTACTGCGCTGATACGAGCTTCAATAGGAATTTCTTCACCTTTTAAGCCCTTGGGATACCCACTGCCATCAACCGCTTCATGGTGAAACTCAGCGATGTTGCGCAAGATATTGGCGTGACCAAAAGTACCCAGACTAAAGTTTTCGAGAACAGAATCAATAATTTCACGGCCTTTCGCCGGATGAGTTTTCATGACATCAAACTCTTCTGAATTGAGTTTGCTAGGCTTACGCAGAATATTATCTGGAATTCCAATCTTGCCAACGTCGTGCATCGGTGAGAACAAGAAAATATGCTCGATTTGTTCATCGCTAATGTTATAGCTTGGAGAAAGCTCGCGTGCAATAAGCCGAGCGTAGTGCGCAGTCCGGTCAATATGTGAACCGGTTTCAAGATCGCGGTAATGCGTCATGTTACGTGCAGCGCGGACTGCAGCAAGCAAAGTGCGTATGGCAGTCAATTCATTGATGACCATCAGCGCGATTAGATGCCCATAGATGTCAATCTGGCGCAGAGTTTTGGGAGCAAATGGGTGTTCTTGAAGTGAATTAAAAAACAAAAAGCCAATGAAAGTGCCACTTTGATAGAGTGGCATGGTGTAACTGGATTTATAACCTTTGGCTGCGACACGTTTGGTATGTTCATGAGTGCCTTGGGAAAAAATATTGAGATCCTGCACCAAGCGTGGACGACGGTGCTCGATGATGGCATAGAGTGACGGTGCGGAACTGAGCGGTGCTTCGTAGGTCGTCACGGGGCTGTCATTACCTTCCGTGCTATGGGTATAGGTTTTGAGCATTTCTGTTTTTTCGTCAAACAGGGCAATGGCCAAACGATCAATAAACGGAAAATCCTGACGAATGACTTGATGTAAGAAACGCAGTTTTTCTGACAGTGGTAAATTTTCATGTAAGTTCGCAAGCGTATCCTGGTGTGTAAAGAGATCTTTTTCCTGTTGCATAAAAATCCTTCCTGCGAGTGACTATGATGATAATCAAGGTTGCTTTGCCAGCATTAACTGTATCGATATGGCGGTATAACAATTGCGCAATGGTCGCTATCAATAAATTCTCTGAGCATTTTAAACGATTTACTTTGAACATGTCGTGCTGGTTTGAAGAGCCGATAGACTGATAGACAAGTTATTTTTGGTTTTGTAGCAATTAATTGTTGAATTGCAAGTCAAGGATACATCGGAATGTAAAAAGAGGTATACATCATGAAAGCAGCTGGATTCAAAGGTTGGATAAAATCGATTGAACGGATGAGCCGCGGTCAGCGAGACAAGCGTCGAGAAAGATTAGAAGGAAAGGCCGCTGCTGATTCAGCAAGAAGCTGAAAGCATGGTTACCGCCAAAACGTATCAAGCACAACTTATACCCTCATCACTGTGCATGACTCAAGCTGGGGGCTGGATGGTATAACGCTCCAAGTCCGGCTCTGCGAGGGCGGCGAGCTTTGAGGCTTGCCGCTATTCTCCACCATAACGTCTTATAGTAACTCTCGGACAACTCATTTCACGGTAGGCAATCTCTCAGTTTTACTCAGCGATTATTGGGGTCAAGAATCATGCCTGGTGGTGTATCAAATCCTTCAGGAGCAGTTATTTGGCTGACATCATAGTGCACGGTTTTTCGAGTTGGTTCATCTATTTATGTGCACTATTTTAGCAAAAACACAATATTATTAAATTTAATCTCTTCCGGGTTTAATTCCTCGCTGCTTGCGGCGGGGTGCTTTATTCAATTGTCTATACTTTTTGAGTAAGCTCTAGCTATGCGCCTAAGAATTAAGAAAATCTGCATTTGCCATCCCACTTTTCTCGTGAGGATTGCTTAAATCCGACAGGCTTCTAGTGTAATCAATTCAGTTTCTGTAGTTGTTCATTCAGGTTATCAAGTTTTGTATGAAACGCGGTTAAACGATCCATCTCCTGTGTCACAACGTTTGCCGGTGCGCGTTCTACAAAGCTTGGATTTGACAGTTTGGTTTGCGCTTTGGCTATTTCTGCTTCGAGACGTGTTATTTCTTTGGTCAAACGTTCGCGCTCAGCTTCGATATCTATTTCAATTTTCAGCATCAACTTGAAATCTCTTACAATAGATACTGGCGCATCCGCATCGGGCAATCCATCCTGGCAAATTTCTATGCCGGATAATTTGACCAGAGACAATAAGTACGGCGAGAAATCCGCCAATGTTTGCTGAGTTCCGGCCGCCAGCAATGGTACTTTTAATGCTGGTGATAGGTTCATTTCACTGCGTAGCGTGCGGCAGGCATTGATCATCTCTTTTAGTAAATTAATATTTTCAGTGGCTTGCGGATTAATGGCTGTAAGATTCGCGATTGGATAAGGCTGGCACATAATGCTTGAACCCGATTTTCCAGCCAATGGCGCAACTTTTTGCCACAATTCCTCGGTGATAAATGGAATGATCGGATGAGCCAGCCGTAGCATGGTTTCCAATACCCGAACCAAGGTACGGCGTGTTGCTCGTTGAATCGCGTCTTGATCACTATTTAGCTGTACTTTGGCAAGCTCAACATACCAATCGCAATATTCATCCCAGACTAATTCGTAAATTTCGCGTGCGGCTAAGTCAAAACGGTAATTGCTGAATGCTTGCTCAACCGCCAGCTCTGCCTGCTGTAAACGGCTGATGATCCACTGATCCGCGGCGGAGTATGTTACAGGTAGCGCTTCATCCACCCCGGTATCTTTTCCTTCACAATTCATCATGACATAGCGGGTTGCGTTCCATAGCTTGTTACAGAAATTTCTGTACCCTTCGCAACGCTGCATATCAAATTTGATATCCCGTCCATGGGATGCCAAGCTGGCGAATGTAAAGCGCAAGGCATCGGTGCCGAAGGCTGGGATGCCATCGGGAAAATGTTTTCGGGTGTTTTTCTCAATGGATTCGGCTTGTTTCGGATTCATTAATCCGGTTGTGCGCTTTGCAATCAAAGCGGGCAGGGTGATGCCGTCAATCAGATCCAGTGGGTCCAGAACATTGCCTTTGGATTTACTCATTTTCTGACCTTCAGCATCACGAATCAGGCCAGTGATGTAAACTTCCCTGAATGGTACCTTGCCGGTGAAATGCAGCGACATCATCACCATACGTGCGACCCAAAAGAAAATAATATCAAAACCGGTGATGAGCACCGAAGTCGGCAGGAAGGTTTTTAGTTCTGGTGTTTGATCCGGCCAACCCAAGGTGGAAAATGGCCAGAGTGCTGACGAGAACCAGGTATCCAGAACATCTTCATCTTGTTTTAGATTGTTTTTCCCGGAAAGCTGTTGCGCTTCTTCCAGACTATGCGCAACCGTGATGTTGCCGTCTTCGTCGTACCATGCGGGAATGCGGTGTCCCCACCATAATTGACGGGAAATGCACCAGTCCTGAATATTTTCTAACCACTGATTGTAGACATGAGCCCAGTTATCCGGTGTAAATTTGACTTCACCATTCGCGACGACGTCCAATCCACGTTTGGCCAAACCTTCCATCGCAACATACCATTGATCGGTTAGCATCGGTTCAATGATTGTGTTGGTTCGATCGCCACGCGGAGCCATAAGTTTGTGGGGCTTGGTTTCAACCAGGAAACCTTGTGTTTCCAGATCCGCAATGATCTTTTTCCTGGCATCAAAACGATCTAGCCCCTGATATTCAACCGGCGCCAGATCATTAATTTTTCCATCGAGGGTAAAAATATTGATGGGAACCAGATGATGTCGTTGACCCACTTGGTAATCATTGAAATCGTGTGCCGGGGTGATTTTGACACACCCTGTGCCGAATTCCAGATCGACATAAGTGTCTGCAATGATGGGGATGGTTCGCTCACACAGCGGAAGCCTTATATGGCGTCCGATCAGGTGTTGATAACGCGGATCATCCGGATGTACAGCAACTGCGACATCGCCAAGCATGGTTTCAGGGCGAGTGGTGGCGACAATTAAGGCTTCTGTTTGTTCGGTATGGTTGCCATCCGCCTGTTCCAGCGGATAACGAATATGCCACAAAGAACCATTCTCTTCTGTCGCTACCACTTCCAAATCGGAAACCGCTGTTTGTAGGACCGGGTCCCAATTTACCAGTCGCTTGCCGCGATAAATGAGGCCTTCGCGATAGAGACGGACAAAAACTTCAGTGACTGCACGCGATAATGCGGCATCCATGGTGAAACATTCGCGCGTCCAATCGCAGGAAGTGCCTAGGCGCCGCATTTGCCGGGTGATCGTGGAGCCGGATTCTTCTTTCCATTGCCAAATTTTTTCCAGAAAAGCTTCCCTACCCAACGCGCGACGATCGAGTTTCTGCTGATCCAGTTGACGTTCAACCACAATCTGTGTGGCGATACCAGCGTGATCAGTGCCTGGCTGCCATAACGTGTTATCCCCTAACATACGGTGGTAGCGGGTCAACGCATCCATCAAGGTATGCTGGAACGCATGTCCCATATGCAAGGTACCCGTGACATTCGGCGGCGGCAACATAATGCAGTAGGCAGATTGATCTGTCATAGCGGTTGGTTTGAAATGGCCAGCCGATTCCCAGATGGAATACCAATGATCTTCAATGCGTTTTGGGTCAAAACTTTTTTCGAGTTCCATGGAATTTAAGTTGTATTGAATGGTACAAATAGGACCGCCATTATAGCGGATGGCATTTCGATGCGTATGACAACAAACAAAAGCTCCTTTTATAGATGCCGAGAAGAATTGTTTGGAGAAGGATCTTGAAGGTGATCGGGTTGAAAAACGGGGCGATTATTTAGTTTGATCAACTAGGCGGATTTCCAGTGCCTTAGTTAAAGCTTCTCTATCCAAGGTATCCATTTCGATGTTTGCGTCCGCCAGTGCGGCATCGAGTATTTGCCGGATGGGTGTCAAGCGCTTTGGTTGCGGTTGTATGACTGCTGGATGGAGGATGACTGCCTCGGTTAACACCGGTATTTTGTCCGCAAGGACTGGCGCTGCATGATCATCTGGTAACGTAGAAACGGGAGTGACTATCGAGTTAGGGCTAGCGATTATATTACCTTGATTCTGATATTTATTCAGCAAGCTGCGGAATTTTGTCAATATCTCAGAATCGTCGGTATCTATTGAGGTTTTATCATCATTCATCGTAGAGTGACTCTGATTAATCAATCAAGATTGAAATGTTGTATCTCATAACCAGCATCTTTATAAAAACGATAGCGTTCACGGGCAACCAGCTTATCTTTATGAGAAACACCCGCGATCTCGATAATTCTATTAAATATATTGAATAAAGGTGGATGTTTCTGATGTAGATTAAGTAGTACGTCATAATGACTATCCGGTGGGATCTGTCCACTCAGAATAACAGGTGTAACGTTGAGCAACTGGGGATCATCTTGAAGTGTGCAATGCGGAATAAAACTGGTAGGGGAGAATGTCCAAAGCAATTCATTGAATTGTTCAAGTACTGTCGCATCAGGGGAATAAGCCATTATTTTCATATTTTGTTTGGCAGCCTTGGCGCACAGTCGGCAGGCTGTTTGCAATTTATCATTGGATCCTGAATAGAAATAAATTTGAGTCATTCAATATTCATCCGCTTAATGCTTCACCACTTCAATTCGCATAGCCACCGCGTCGTTATTGCTGATTAATTCGGCGCACACATGGAATAATGATGCATTATTCATCACGGATAGTGGAATTAATCAGCAAGTTTAAGCGCTATGTTAATTGCCTGTCTTCGCTTGTGTAATTAAGAATTGTGTCAACAACGGAACAGGTCGTCCAGTTGAACCTTTTTCTTTGCCGGATTTCCATGCTGTCCCCGCGATATCCAGATGCGCCCAACGGTATTTCTTGGTAAAACGGGATAAAAAGCAAGCGGCTGTGATGGTCCCTGCAGCGCGTCCCCCGATGTTGGCAATATCTGCAAAATTACTTTTCAACAAATCCTGATATTCATCCCATAAAGGCAGCTGCCAGGCGCGGTCAATGGCTTGCTCGCCAGCAGCCAAAAGCGCCTGTGCCAGCTTGTCATCGTTGCTGATCAATCCTGTCGTGAAATTCCCGAGCGCAATTACACATGCGCCGGTCAATGTTGCGATATCAATGACTACTTTCGGGTTATAACGTTCTGCGTAAGTTAATGCATCACACAAAATCAGGCGTCCTTCTGCATCGGTATTCAGAATCTCGATTGTTTGGCCAGACATGCTGGTTACCACATCACCTGGTTTTGTTGCTCTGCCACCAGGCATATTTTCGGTTGCTGGAATGATCCCAACTACATTGATAGGTAACTTCATTTCGGCAACCGCAAGCAGAGTTCCCAGAACACTGCCGGCTCCGCTCATGTCGAATTTCATCTCGTCCATTTCGGCAGCAGGTTTAAGAGAAATGCCACCGGTATCAAAGGTAACCCCTTTTCCTACCAAAACAATCGGGTTTTCTTTTTTGCCCGATCCTTGGTATTCCAGCACAATTAACTTCGCCGGTTGCTCGCTACCCCGCGTGACGGCTAGAAGAGAGCCCATTCCCAGCTTTTCCATATCTTTTTCTTCAAGTACAGATGTTTTGAGTTTGTGGGATTTAGCAAGATCTTTAGCTTGTTTAGCCAGATATGTGGGTGTGCAAATATTCGGTGCAAGATTTCCCAAATCTTTCGCCAGATTCATGCCATGTGCTATTGCTAGGCTTTGCTGCACGGATTCTTCGCAGGCCGCCAACTCAGTACGGTTATCAATGCACAGTACTAGCTTGCGTAAACTACGCGGACTGTTTTCCGGCTTACTTTTAAGCTGATCAAACCGATAGTTGCTGTTGCTTGTGGCGATGACAATTTGTGAAACTTTCCAATGGCTTGCCTGCTCTTTGATCGGGAAGTCAGATAAAAACAGTGTTGCGTCAGTAACCGCCGTTTTTTGCAAAGTATTTAAAGTAGTATTGACTGCAGACAGAAATGTTTTTTCTTTGAATTCCGATTCCTTGCCTAATCCAATCAGTAGAACCCTTTTAAACAGCGTATCTGGAACATTATGCAATAACAGCGAGGTGCTGGCCTTGCCATCCATATCGCCCAGCGCAAGTATATTTTTAATATATCCTTGGGTGACTTTATCCAGAATTTTGGCTGAATCGGTCAGTTTTCTTGATTCAAAAATACCCACTACTACACAGGCTCCGCGTTGTTTCTCCGGGGTTCCTACTTTTATTGCAAAATCCACGTCAGACTCCTTTTTAAAAATTTTTTCTAAGAAATTTATATATGTCGTTTGTTTTTTGGCACACTTGTAGTCGAATTATTTCAAATAATTTAAACAATTTATACGGAAGATTAATAGCATAACATCTGCTTAATTGAAACAAGGAATACTTGTTAAGGGTATAAAGTATAGAGCAGAGAAAACTTACAAGTTACTGCAAATATATCTTATGAAATTAATTGAATATGTTATCTTTATATGATACTAAAAACAGAATAAATCATACTTTCAATAATATATGAGTGTTATCTAATAATAAGGATAATAAGTGATTGATGATACATTGAAGAGACGACTAGATTATTGCACAACGCTACCAAGCTTACCTGCGGTTGCCGTCAAAATAATCGAAATGGCCAACGATCCTGATGCCGATATCAGGACGGTTTGTGAATATATTTCCCTGGATCCGGTTCTCGCGGCAAAATTACTTCGTACAGCCAATACCCCTTTGTATAAATCGCGCCGGGTTGCAACGAATATCCGTCAGGCTGTCAGCATTCTTGGGACACATACTGTTCTTGTCATTGCGTTATCCTTTTCATTAGCCAGTTCACTCATGACGACGCCATTGTCAGGTGGTAGTGCTGCTTTTGACAGCAATATTTTCTGGCGTCGGTCGATTACATCAGCCCTCGCCAGTCGCGCGCTTGGGGAAAAGCTTGAGCTGAATTTTCTGGATGATTTATTTCTGGCCGGATTAATACAGGAAATTGGTATTCTCGCGTATTGGGTTATCATGCCTGAAGAATATGGCAAAATCTTTGCATCGGCTCCTGATCATGACGAGTTGCTTAAAATGGAACGTAAAGCTTTTGGGGCTGGACATGATGAATTGGGTTACGCGCTTCTCAAAAAATGGCATATTCCGGATTATATCGCCTTATCCTGTGTCAACAGTCACTCCCAACCGGAGCCCCAAAATTTAGGGCCAACGCTTCAATCGTGTTTGGCTGTATCCCGTTACTTAGCTGACTATTTTCTGTATCCGCACGAATCTGGAAAAATGATTACTCTCAATAAAGCCACACAAAATTGGCTTGGACTTGATCCTTCTGCACTTATTGAGGTCATCAAGATTATGGAAGTTGGGCTGAGTTCTGTAGAAGAACTTTTTGAAATGACTATTCATCATCCGTGTGAAATAACAGGAATTCTGGCAGAAGCCAAAGAGTTACTAATGATACACGATCTATCCAGATTGAAGGATTTAGAAGATAAATCGCAGCGCGATGGATTAACCGGAGCATACAACCGGACTTATTTCGATGAAACATTACGGCGCGAATTTAATCTTGCAATGCAATACAATCTGCCTTTGACCATCGCTATTATTGATCTTGACCATTTTAAAAATGTTAATGATACCTTCGGACATGTCGCAGGAGATTCATTATTGGCTATTGTCGTAAAAACACTTTTCGATCAAATTCGCCAGGATGACACGCTGAGCCGTTATGGAGGTGAAGAATTTGCTTTGATTCTTCCAGGCACAACACTTGCTGCCTCAAGAACGCTAATTTCCCGTTTAAAAGATTCCATTGCCGCGATTGCGTATAAATTTGATGGGGACATTACAATCCAAATTACTGCTTCCATTGGTGTCGCTTCTTATTATGAGAATGCAACACATTTCCAGGAACCTAGGGATCTAATCAAAGCCGCTGACTACGCGCTTTATGCTGCCAAGCATGCTGGCCGCAATCAAATTATGGAGTGGAGCGCTAGTTAAGTTTCTCATAACCCAAGCTGTCTGCATTAAAGAAAAGGCGGATTCAACTTTGGAGTGCAACTTTTGTAAGGAAGTTTACAGGCAAGCTGCGGTAGTATCGGAGCCACTTAAACGACCAAGTAGAAGGAGCACACAGTGAAGCACTACAAGCAGCTCACCAGAGAGCAACGATACCAGATTTCTGGCTTGAAGATAGCAGGTTTGAATCAATCGCAAATTGCGGATGAGGTTTGGCGTACACAAGTCGACGATTTCTCGGGAATTCAGATGGAACAAGCGTCTCAGCGGCTTGCTCTGGAAGGCGGGTTGCCGATCAGCCATGGCATTTATGCAGATAAGCGCCGTGGTGGGTGACCTGTGGCGGCCTTGCGCTGCCAGAAGCCGCGCAGGAAGCGTTATGCGAGCGGACAAGAATGCCGAGGTATGATCAAAAACCGGATCGGCATTGACGAACGTCTGGAGATTGTGGATCAGAAGAGCCGCATAGGTGATTGGGAGGGCGACACCGTGATCGGCAAGAACCATCAAGGGCATTGGTTACATTGGCCGAGAGGAGGTCGCGCTACATTCTGGCAGCCCAAGTGCCCGGCAAACATGTGCCGGGCGTGACAGCAGCGGTAACGCGACTGCTTCGCCCCCATAAAGGCAAGTGCTACACCATGACATTCGACAACGGAAAAGAGTTTGCGGAGCATGAAACCATCGCGGTGGAACTCGATGCGGATATTTATTTCGCCCACTTCTGCCATTCATGGGAGCGTGGCTTGAACGAGAACAGCAATGGTCTGCTGCGGCAGTATTTCCCCAAAGAGATGGAATTGATTGGGGTTACCCAAGAACAAGTGCAGTGGGCGGTGGATAGACTCAATCATCGACCACGCAAGGTGCTTGGATTCAGAACCCCGTTTGAGGTATTCTTCGGAAAGACGGTTCGCTACACCAAATCACCGTTAGGCGTTGCACTTCGAAATTGACTCCGCGAAATTATAAATTACATGAATCTAATCATTCAAGGGCTGGATGTTAATAATAGTGACTTGAGGGCTTTGGCTAAGCTATCCCAAGCAGATGGAATAGAGCGAATTACCGGCCAAGCTTTCCGGTTGATAAATGCTGTTCATTCCAATGATATTTCAGAATATTGTACAAAAGCAAAATTAGATTTTGCTTTTGTAAACGCTGACCTAAAGCTTGTCGATTTTAAATTAATTGCGATGGATATGGATTCTACGTTATTGGCTATTGAATCTATTGATGAAATTGCTGACATGCATGACATAAAATCCCAAGTGGCGGTGATTACATTGCAAACTATGCAGGGCGAGATAAGTTTTGAAGAGAGCCTCACCCGTCGTACGGCTTTATTACGAGGCTTGCATTACGATGCACTGCAAAAAGTCTATGACGAACGTGTCAAACTTAATCCCGGTGCAGAAAAAATGTTGCAACAAGCCAAGCTAGCCGGGTTAAAAACCATGGTCATTTCTGGCGGCTTCACATTTTTTACGGATCGGATTAAAGCCAGATTGGGATTTGATTTTGCAGCTGCCAATGTGCTGGAAATTGAGGAAAATAGACTGACAGGTAAAGTGGTTGGAGACATTATCGGTAGACAAGGAAAAGCACAAGTATTAAATCAGATTCGTGATGAACTGGGTATTAAGCGTGAGCAGATTATCGCTATTGGGGATGGTGCCAATGATCTGGGTATGATGACAGAGGCTGGGGTCAGTATTGCTTATCATGCTAAACCCATCGTAAGGGATCATGCAACCTACGCGATTGAGTATGTCGGGTTGGATGGTGTTATCAATTTATTCAAATAAATTGGATCGGCTTGCTTGTTCGTTAGGTGAATTTAATAATTTGGTTCATACATCAGCGATTTAACATAGCCAGCCAGATCCTCAGGTAAGTTGGAATCCGTCAATCCTTCTTGAGCTGCCACCCGACAGACAGCGACAGCAATCGCGTGGGATACTTCGCGCACTCGTGTTAACGCCGGATAAACCGCGCCAGTGCGAATTTCCTGTTGAGTAACGGTGTTTGCCAAAACCTCGGCGGCCGCTAAAAACATAGCTTGTGTGACAAGCCGTGATGAGCTGGCGTAAATACCCAGGCCTATACCTGGGAAAATATAAGCATTATTACCTTGGGCGGGCTTAAATAACTGATTGCCGTACTGCACGGCGTCAAAAGGGCTGCCGCTGGCAAAGATAACTCGTCCATCACTCCATTGATAAGCCTGCTCAGCAGTACACTCCGTATGTGAAGTTGGATTCGATAAGGCAATAATGACCGGGCGCTCATTCACTGTGGCCATTCTACGCACAATAGCTTCATTAAAAGTTCCGGCAACACCGGTAGCACCGATTAGTACGTCAGGTTTGATCTCACCGATAGCATCGACAAAACTGCAAGCGGCATGTTTATGAGCGAATGCTTTGATGCGCGGTTTGATAGTTTCGTTTGCCGCTGTTACCAATCCATTTCTATCGATAAACCATAACCTTTTTTGCGCTTGTAGTTTGCTTAATCCGGTCGCACAGAATGCTTCGACCATCAATTCGGCAGTGCCGCCTGCCGCAGAACCGGTGCCTAGGAACATGATATTTAGATCGGCAAACTTCTTCCCGGTAATACGGCATGAGGTGTAAATGCCAGCGAGTGTCACCGCGGCAGTACCTTGTATATCATCATTAAAACAGCGAACCTGTTCGCCATATCGGTCTAGAAATTCAAATGCATGTGGTGTGAGGAAATCCTCAAACTGTATCAATGCATTTGGAAAACGGGATTGCACAGCTTTGACGAATTCATCAACCAGTGAACGGTAAGCATCGCCACTGATACGCGGATAAGGATAACCTAAATAAAGCGGATCTTCACGTATTGGCATGTTATTTGTGCCAACATCTAGCATGATGGGTATACATTGTGCCGGGTGAATACCCGCGCAGGCTACATACAGAGCGACTTTTCCGATTGGGATTCCCATACCATTGGCACCTAGATCCCCCAAACCCAGAATTCGCTCCCCGTCTGTAACAACAATCACGCGAATATCTTCTTCTGGCCAGTTTCTCAGAATTGTTGCAATTTCGCCACGATCATCAGGGGTAATATAGAATCCTTGCGGTTTTCTGAAAATGTGTGCAAATTCCTTGCACGCTTCGCCGACTGTCGGGGTATAAACTAAAGGCATGATTTCTTCGATATGGTCAATCATTGTTCGATAGAAAAGCCGTTGATTGCGTTCTAGCAGTGCATTAAGAAAAATATATTTTTCAATCGCAGTGCTTTTACAACGCACACTGCCTAAAACACGTTCTATTTGTTTATTGATGCTTGCAACATCATAAGGAAGGAGTCCTCGCAAACCAAAGTGTTTGCGTTCTTCACGCGTAAATGCAGTTGATTTGGTGAGTGCCGGATCATCCAGCAGCGTTTTTCCATATAAATTCTTCATGTTAATCAATGCCTTTGGAGTAACGGATGGGTCTTGTAGTTAACGGTAAGAAACAAAGTTGCTTAATTTCATTATGGGTTGGACAATCCAGACAACCAAAGATAAACTTATTTGTCTCAATAGAAAATACTTTCGGTCGTATTTGTAATCATAGACTCTAGTTTTTATCTACATTGAGCTGATTATTTAACTAGTAACGATTTTTTATCCAGAGATAACTTGAAAAAATTATGAGTCAATCACCATTTCCTATACCCGATCCCCATTTATACACTGAAGAAGAAATAGCACAATTGGTTCATACCTTTTATGCAAAAGCTAGAAATGATCCTTCACTGGGCCCTATTTTTGAAGCGCATGTGATCGATTGGGATGCTCATTTTGTACAAATGATCAATTTCTGGTCAGCTCAGTTACGCGGCACCAGCCGATTCCGCGGCGCGCCTATGCCAAAACATATCGCACTTCCTGAACTCACCGCAGAGTTGTTTGAACGCTGGCTTTATCTTTTTCGGCAGACAACCGAAGAACTAGGCGATCCGAATTTGCAACAACATGCCAATGCAATTGCCTCATTTATTGCAAGCAGGTTGTGGCAGGGTTATCAAATGAGCAATTACCCAGACAAACAGCCCGTAGCATTGCATATCGCATAAGCTTTTATAGTCTTGCTCAAAATATTTTGAAAAGTATAAAAAGTAAAATTATCGTTTTTTCAATGCTAGCCACACTGATTCCTTCACTGGGACTGGGTATATTATCGTTTCAGCAGAATGAAACGATGATTAGTGAGAATGTAACCCGAGAATTGCGTGCCTTGGCAAATTATGCCAACCGGGAATTAGATTTATGGATTAAAGAGCAAATTCTTGTTGTTCGCGAACTCGCAACGTCTAAAATTCTTATTGAAGGACTGTCTTTAGGATCTCAGTCTCAGAAAAATAAATTCATCAAACAGCAAAAAGCATTGGAACTCTATTTGAAGTCTGTACATAAGCGATTGGAAACAGTATTGGAACTAACAGTAGTCGATACCGAAGGTGAAGTAATTGCCAGCAATGTGGATTCGCCTTTTCCAGTGACGCTTTCACAAGATTGGCCGCAAGATGCATCCATTCAAGGGGATGTTGTTGTGCCGCCACAATGGAGTGCGAATTATGCAACGGCGATACTGAGTATTTCGGTTCCTGTGTTATCGGTGGATGATTTTATCTTAGGCGCACTGATTGTAACGTTTGATTTGCGCAATATTCAGCCAAGTTTAAAAGATAAAATAAAATCACCGCCTGGTGATGTACTTTTATTAGATAAAGATGGATTGGTCATGTTGGTCAGTGATGTTTCGATCATCAGTACAGATACCCCAGTATCGCTTGAGTCTGGTGTATTAAGACGATTGCAGGATAATCCAGGGGAACTTGAAGTATTTCATGGACCCCGGCAAGAAAATGTAGTGGGCTTGGCTTATATGTCCGAGAAACCGCCCATAACAATAATCGTCAACAGAAGTCATAAATTGATTTATGCTGCTTGGGAGCAGCAACGCGATTTTTACATCGGTCTGATCTGTATCATTATCTTTGTCGTTACTACAATCGCTTTTCGGATGAGCCATGCCATCGTGGTTCCTTTACAAAAATTGATTGATGCGACTGAGAGGATTGTAAAGGGCGATCTTAACGCTGAATTAACTAATACTCGGCGTGATGAGCTCGGTCAATTGATGCGCATGTTTAACCAGATGACCGACAAATTACGTCAGAATCAAGCCGAAATTACTGCGGCCAGTGTTGCCATGCAGGAAAAAAATCAGCTGTTGGAAACGTTATCGGCAACTGATAGTTTGACTGGGTTATATAATCGCAGCAAGCTGAACTCGATTATTCGAGAGCAGTTGGCTCGATATGAACGGACAAGACGCCCTTTTGCTGTACTCATGATTGATGTCGACAATTTCAAGACACTCAATGATAGTCTCGGTCATGTTGTCGGTGATGAAGTAATCGCCGCAATAGGAAAAAATATTTCACAATGCATTCGCAATGTTGATTTTGCCGCGCGTTATGGTGGTGACGAGTTCATGATTATTTTAACTGAGGCGAATGTCGATGAAGCAATGAAGACAGCGGAACGTATCCGAGGGCATGTGGCCGATGTGTACTGCAGTACATTAGATAAAATACTTCAAGTGACACTCAGTATTGGAGTTATTCAAAGTGAATCTCAGGATAAATCCGTAACTTCTCTGCTTTCCAGGGTTGATAGTGCACTGTATGAAGCCAAGCATGCTGGACGCAATCAAGTTTATTGCATGAAACCACCACAGTCCAATGGCACATTATAAGTGCGGTTATGGACTGTAGTTATTCCTCTACTTCAAGCGATGTGCTAAGAATCCAACCTTGATTGCCTTCAGTCTGAACTCGAAGCCAAGAACCAAGACTGGCATTTGCTGCCAGCGTCGTATCTTTTTTCAAGGTAGCTAATATGGGTGCGCTGGTATTGGGTTCTTTGCGCAAATTGACATTTGTCTTGGCGCGTAATTTTATCGGCGTATGAAATTCGAGCAGGGAATTATTTTCAATGGATGTTCTCTTGCGATCAGAGCTAGTTATCAGATTAATCAAATGTTTGGCTTGCGCAATATGATTCATAGCCTGGGCATATTGATCTTTCTCATAAAACATTGATGCAGTTTCTACTAAATGTTGTGCTTGGATCTGCAATATTTGATCTGCTGCAGAAATTTTAACTTGTTTCAGATGTTCTAAAGCCACTTCGATTTCTGCAATTGCAGAGGCTGTACTTGGTTTTGTGGCTAATCGATGGAGTTTTACTTGTGTACGAGTAGCTTCTTTATTGACTTCTCGTAGTGTTTGCGCCTGGCTTTGTTGACGCATTTACTGACTCTTAATCAATTCATCTTTTTCAGCAATCACTTTCTCCAAGCGTGCAATCTCATTTTTCAAGCCTTCATCCTCGGATACTGAAACCGGTATTGGTTCAATAAATCGAATGGGGGTTGGTTCCTGCGAAATACACCCTGACAAATTCAGTGCAAATAAGCAGAATATTAGTTTATTCAATGACAAAATAGAACTGCTAATTGGACAAAATGGTATGGTTTGCAACAATAAATTTTTCATTGAATCTTTTATAATCCGATTAATTAAGTTGAAAAACAGAGAAGATCGAAAGAAACAAAATGTACCCAAGAATTATTTAATTTTCCAAACAATTAAGCGACGCGTAATATTGATAACTTGGAGTTGTTTTAGATGATAAATCAATTCATCATCAGCGTAGTAATGATTTGTAGGAATTATTGTAATTTTTCTACCATACTCGACAGTATTGGACGAAGATATGTCAATTAGAAGTCTGCTAAGAGACTTTTTCATTTCAACGAAGTTCTTGAACACATTATTTATGTGAGGGTGTCATGTATCAGAGAATTTTGGTACCCATTGATGGTAGTGCTACATCTGAGCGAGCACTGGATGAAGCCATTAAATTTGCACAACAGCACAATGCACAAGTGGAAGTGGTCCATGTATTAGAAGATATCTGGTATTTCGACAATGAAGATTATCTAAACTATGCGGAGCTAATCCAAGCCATGAGAGGAATTGGTGAAAAAATACTGGCGCAAGCGCAAAAGAAATTTAAACAGGCCGGAGTCGCAGCTGAAATAAAGTTACTTGAAACGCAAGGGGAGCGTATTGCCAGTGTTATTGTTACTGAAGCTAAGAATAACCGGTCAGATTTGATCATCATCGGAACGCATGGCCGATCTGGTTTTAGCCGTATGTTATTTGGCAGTATTGCGGAAGGCGTGGTACGAACAGCACATATTCCGATTCTTCTGGCTCGCGGAGTTGATGTCTGATGATGTCTTGATGTGCAAAGACGGCTATGACTTAATGAAGCAATATGTTTGCGGTTAAATAGTTAATTCTTTTAATAATAAAATTAGAACATGGAAAATTATGAAGCGCTATTAGCAACTATTGCATTAATGATGGGTGCTTCCTGGGCAAGTGGCATTAATCTGTATGCTGTGTTACTGGTGCTAGGCTGGGGTGGCTCAACAGGTCATATCGATTTGCCTGCAGAATTATCGGTATTGGAAGACCCCTTGGTGATTGCGGCAGCCGGTGTGATGTATTTTATAGAATTTTTTATGGATAAGATACCGGGCATGGATTCCGTGTGGGATACTATTCAAACATTTGTTCGTATTCCGGCTGGCGCCATGCTGGCAGCAGGCGCAGTTGGCGATGTGACGCCAGCGCTCGAGATAGCAGCAGGTATTCTGGGAGGTGGCGTAGCTGCAACGAGCCACGCCACCAAGACAGGTACACGGCTGTTACTTAATACATCCCCAGAACCATTTACGAATTGGTCGGCCTCCATTGGAGGCGACTTGCTAGTGCTGTCGGGAATGTGGGCAGCATTAAAACATCCAGAGATCTTTCTTGTTTTGTTTGTTATTTTCTTTGGTTTTTCGATTTGGTTTTTACCTAAATTATGGATTTTAATTAAGCTATTGCTCTCTAAAATTGGAAAATTTCTCGGATTAACAAAAGCACGGTCTTTTGTACCCAATGAGCCAGATTCTTGTGCCCCCAAGGCAGAATCGCAGCAATATGATCAAATTGCAGCACTAGAGCGCTTAGAGCAATTAAGAGACAAAGGCATACTTACGGAACAGGAATTTGAACAGCAAAAAAATAGTATTCTGAAAGGAAACGATCAATAGACTAATTTTTCCGTTGAGTCTGACTTTTCAAAACATCATAATTCTTCTGCTTTTGGTTAAAGTAACCAATCACTAACGTTATCTCCTTAAAATGCTATGCAACGCCAGTGGGATATTTTTTGTACGATTATCGATAACTTTGGTGACATTGGCGTGTGTTGGCGTCTGGCACGGCAATTAACACAAGATCATCATCAGGTGGTACGGCTTTGGGTTGATGATCTGACCAGCTTTTCCTGTGTAGCACCGGATGTTAATCCAGAGATTCAACAGCAAGTAGTGCAGGGTGTTGAAATCTGTCATTGGCAGTACATATCCGTCGAAGTTGAACCAGCTGAAGTTGTAATCGAAGCATTCGCTTGTGAATTGCCAGATGTTTATGTGGCGGCGCTGTTACAGAGAAAAAAACAACCGGTTTGGATTAATCTGGAATATCTCAGTGCTGAACCTTGGGTGGTTCAATGTCATGGTCTGCCATCGCCACACCCACGCCTTCCTCTAGTTAAAACATTCTTTTTCCCTGGTTTTGTGCAAGGTACCGGTGGATTATTGCGCGAAAAGAATTTAATCGCGCGACGAAGTACTTTTAGCCCAACAGCAGAGCGTGCATTTTTGCAGCGTAAAGATTTGTTGGCGCGAAAACCGGATGAAATACGCATTTCACTTTTTTGTTATGACACTGCGCCGGTCACTAAACTTATTCGAGTATTGTCTGAGTCTTCAAAGCCGGTTTTGTTAATTGTTCCAGAGGGGAGTGTGGCTGGAAACATAGCGTCTCAACTAAACAATTCATTATCACAGACCGGGAAGTTGATTCAGCATGGGCAATTAACCGTCCGGATTATTCCATTTATGGAGCAGACTGATTATGACCGGTTACTTTGGAGTTGTGATTTTAATTTTGTGCGCGGTGAAGATTCCTTTGTGCGCGCGCAATGGGCAGGTAATCCATTTGTCTGGAATATTTACCCCCAAACAGAAGGCACGCATTGGAAGAAGTTGGATGCGTTTCTTGAACTATATACCGCAAATATGCCGGAAGATATGACAGGTGCAGTTCGTGAGATATGGGCCTGCTGGAGTGGCAGGTACGAAATAAACAGCACTATTTGGTTGAACTTCTTATTTTTTCGGGAATCTATCACGCAACACAATAAGCGCTGGGTTAGACAATTATTGGAACAGGTTGATTTAGCATCCAGTCTGGTGCAGTTTGCTGAAAATCGGCTATAATTTATCGTTTATGAATTTGATGTTTACTGCTCTAGAGCAACATCAATCTTGCTTATAACTTAATTTTGGAATTGAAATATGAAAACGGCAATGGAACTACGCTCGGGTAATGTCGTGATGGTCGGTAATGATCCCATGGTCGTGCAGCGGGCAGAATTTACCAAGTCTGGCCGTAACGCTTCTGTGGTTAAGATGAAACTAAAAAATTTGTTTTCCAGTACCACGATGGAAACCGTATACAAAGCGGATGAAAAATTCGATTTGGTTGTTCTGGATCGTAAAGAGTGCACCTACAGCTATTTTGCAGACCCGCTATACGTTTTTATGGATGCCGAGTATAACCAGGTTGAAGTGGAGGCTGACAATATGCCGGATGTTTTGAATTATCTGATCGATGGTATGGAAGATGTTTGTCAGGTAACTTTTTATGAAGATAAAGCCATATCCGTTGAATTACCTAACACAATTGTGCGCGAAGTTGAATACACCGAACCCGCAGTGAGGGGCGATACAACGGGTAAGATCATGAAACCAGCACGTTTGGTTGGGACAGGGTTTGAAATTCCGGTAGCTGCTTTTGTAGAAATTGGTGACAAAATTGAAATTGATCCACACAACAATGAATTCAGAAAGCGTGTTTGATGCTTGATCAAATTAAAAAAGGTGGCGATAGCCACCTTTTTTATTGGGTTGTTAGCTGGCAATCACTTGTATATCCGGTTCGATGGTTTTTAACATATTCTCAATCCCCCTCAGCGTACCGGAAATGGAGCTGGGGCAAGTGCCACAAGCGCCCTGATAGTGGATACGCAAGATATTGCCATCGAGCCCTAAGATATGCAAATCACCACCATCGTGTTGCAGGTACGGCCGTACTTCCTCATCCAGTAAGACATTGATTTTTTCCAGGCGCAGCTGATCTTCAGGGCTTAAATCAGCGAGTACATTGCTGGCAGCGGCTACCGTTTCGGCAGATTGCGCCGAGGCGGCTGGTGCTGCCCGGATAGGGTCGGCAATTTCACGTGCCAAGTCTTGCCAATTAGCCTCCCCATCTTGGGTAACCGTGATCCAATGATCGATATAAAAAACATTTGTAACATGATCAATTTCGAATAATGCAGCAGCCAGGGGATCATCTTGAGCAGCTTCAGCGTTATCGTACGATCGTGCAATTCCCCAGGTCAGCGGTTCTTTGAGGATGAATTTCAATGCATTTTTGTTAGGCGTTCCTTCAATATCAGCAATTTTTGGCATTTTATTTTTTTATCAATACTGAGTATGCAATTATTTTTCAGGAAAGTTGTTTGGGCATATATGCCAGGATCACTGATGTGATTTGACTTAGTATGCTACTGAATCAATTAGGACTTACTCGATATCGCGTGCGCTGAATCATGATTTGCTTCAGTTGATGTGCTGGCAATCGAGTTGAGCGCGGCATGCAGGGTATGCCACGGTAAGATTGCACATTTCACGCGTGTTGGCAGATCACGTATGCCCGAAAAAACTGTCAAGCGTCCAAGGTGATGCGGGTGAGTAGTATCCAATTTTCCAGTCGCTAATTCACGAAACTCATGAATGAGTGTTTCTGCATCTAGACGAGATTTTCCTTTAACAGTTGCTGTCATCATTGAGGCGGAAGCCTTGCAAATTGCGCAGGACTCACCTTGAAAAGCAATGTCAGTAATCTGATCATTTTCAAGTTGCAGGGTAATATCCAAACGATCACCACATAAGGGATTATGGCCAACTGCCTGATGGTTAGCGTGATCCAATTTTCCATAATTACGCGGTTTACGGTTATGGTCAAGTATGACTTCCTGATACAGTGAGTTTGTGTGCATTATAAAAAAACCTTTTGGACGTTTTTAATGCCAGCGACTAAGGCATCTACTTCTGTTTTTTTATTGTAGAAGGCAAATGAAGCACGAGAAGTAGCCGGTACATTAAAATGTTGCATCACAGGCTGAGCACAGTGATGTCCTGTGCGAACGGCAATACCATCCTGATTGAGAATCGTGCCGATATCATGCGGATGAATGCCGTCGATCGTAAATGAAATGACGGCTGTTTTTTCTGCCGCTGTGCCAATGATCTTGACACCTGGAATATCGTTCAAGCGCTCCGTCGCATAATTAAGTAAGGATAACTCATATGCGGCTATACGCTCGATACCAATAGCCGCCAAATAATCAACAGCAGCACCAAAGCCAATCGCAGCGGCAATAGGCGGAGTGCCTGCCTCAAATTTATGTGGAATGGTATTGTAGAGTGTTTCTTCAAAAGTGACCGAAGCAATCATATCGCCACCGCCTTTAAAAGGCTGCATGGATTCCAGTAAAGCTGCCTTTCCGTAGAGTATGCCCACACCGGTTGGACCGCAAAGTTTATGCGCAGAAAAGGCATAAAAATCGCAATCGAGTGCTTGTACATCAATAATGATATGCTGAGCTGCTTGTGCGCCATCAATCAGAACAGGAATGCCATGTTGATGTGCGAAATCAATCATGTGCTTGATGGGATTGATGGTGCCGAGTGCATTCGATACGTGAATTAAACCAACAAACTTGGTGCGTTCGTTAAACAGCTTTTCATATTCATCGACTTCCAGATCACCTTTGTCGTTAATCGGAACGACACGAATTTTTGCACCTTTCTCGTTGGCGAGCATTTGCCAGGGTACGATATTGGAATGATGCTCCAAAGTAGTCAGAATGATTTCATCGCCAGCCTTGATGAACTTGCGCCCATAGCCGTGCATGACCAGATTAATGGAATCGGTTGTGCCGCTGGTAAAGATAATTTCTCGATCTTCACGTGCGTTGACGAACTGTTGGAGTTTGCAACGCGCGTTGTGATACTCCATTGTGGCAACTTCGGACAGATAGTGAACAGCGCGATTGATATTCGCATGTTGCGTAGTCTGGTAGCGCACCAAGCGATCAATGACTTGCTGCGGCATTTGACTGGATGCCGCATTGTCGAGATAGACAAGCGGTTTGCCGTCTATTTTAAGTTTCAGAATCGGAAAATCGGCGCGAATCTTTTCCGCATCAAAATCATCGGCGGAAATTTCAGGTTTCAGGGAGACTATGGCTGAGTTCATGATTAGTTACTTTGAGTCTGATTAAGAACTGCTTGTTCCAATTGTTGCCTGAGCGAAGTGACAGGAATACGACTGATGATTTCAGCGCCAAATGCGTAGGTTAATAGATTGCGTGCGGCTTTTGCAGATAAGCCGCGGCTTTCCAGATAAAAAATCTCTTCTTGATCCAATTGTCCGACTGTTGCGCCGTGCGCACATTTAACGTCATCGGCAAAAATTTCCAGTTGCGGTTTGGTGTCTACTTGCGCCAGCTTGCTGAGTAACAAGTTGCGACTGGATTGCGATGAGTTCGTCTGCTGCGCATGTGGGTGTACTATGATTTTTCCATTAAACACAGCGTGTGCAGCATCATCGGCAATGCATTTATGATGCTGGCGACTGGTGCCGTTGGGTTTTAAATGGTCAATGCAGGTATGCGTATCTGCAAGTTGACGATCTGAAATCAAAGTCAATCCATCAACAACGCATTCCGCCGCTGCATCAGTTAACCGGACATTCAGGTTATAGCGGGAAATCTGCGATCCAAGTGAAATACTGGTTGATTGATAATTACTTGCATGGGCGAGAGACACTGCACAGTTTGCCAAATGAAAAGCCTGTGCGCTTTCACGCTGGATTCGAATATGTTTGGCCTGCGCATTGGCAGCTAAGCTGATTTCTGTGACGGAATTGGTGATATAAGTGGCTTGTTGAAGCGCTACATAATCCTCAACAAGCGTTACATTGCTTCCTGCTTCGCCAATCACTAAACAACGCGGATAACTGGTTACTTCTTTCTGCGTTGCAATAAACAGCAAGTGGATTGGCTCAGCAATGGCGATACTCTTTGGAACAATGATCAGCGCGCCATCGCGTAGGAAGGCTGTGTTTAATGCTGCAAATACGTTGTTGTCAAATTGAACATGCTGCCCTAAGTGCGATTCCAACGTCGATGCGTGCGTTGCTACAAATTCCGGCAGGTTTCCTATCACCAGCGCCGTAGCGTCAAAAATGGTCGATAAATTTGAAGAATAATGACCATCAACAAATACCAAACGGTTTTTTGCTTCCTTCAAGCTCAAATGTTCAATGTCATGCGCATGCAGATTGCATTCCGGCTGTGACGGTTGATAGGGTAGGTGGGCTATAGGCGATATATCCGTAAAACGCCATTCTTCATCGCGCCGGGTTGGCAATTTCTGTGTGCTGATACGATCAATTGCTTGAGCGCGTAATTGACTCAACCACGATAACGATTCGGTCGATTTGATCGGGCAAGACTTAAGCAGACATCCGAGATAATCCGTGCTGGCGAGATCACTCATGCGATTACTCCGTTAACCGGTTTGTTTGCATTAACCCAATCATAACCGCGTGTTTCCAGCTCCAATGCCAGTTCTTTACCGCCCGTCATGACGATGCGTCCTGCTTGCATGACATGTACAAAATCAGGCACGATATAATCCAGTAAGCGTTGGTAATGCGTAACCAGAATCGTTGCATTGTTTTTATTGGCGATTTGATTGACACCATTGGCCACTGTTTTAAGTGCGTCGATGTCAAGTCCGGAATCTGTTTCATCCAGAATGCTCAGTGTGGGTTCTAATAATGCCATTTGTAAAATTTCGTTACGTTTCTTCTCACCGCCTGAGAAACCTTCATTAACGCTGCGATCTAAGAAATCAGGATTCATTTCCAGTAATTTCATTTTTTCACGCACAAAATCGTCAAATTCAAGAGGATCCAGTTCTTCTTTGCCACGTTTTGTTTGTACAGTATTGTAAGCGAGGCGAAGAAATTGTGTGTTAGCAACGCCCGGAATTTCGATCGGATATTGGAAAGCCAAAAACAATCCGGCACGGGCGCGCTCTTCAGGTGGCAGCTCTAATAAGTTATTGCCTTCAAACTGAACTGATCCGCCGGTGATTTGATATGCTGAATGACCAGCTAACACTTTTGCAAAGGTACTTTTGCCTGATCCATTTAAACCCATAATGGCATGTATTTCCCCGCTCTTAACAGTAAGATCAATGCCCTTTAGAATCTCGGTGCCGTTAATACTGGCGCGTAAATCTTGAACAGAAAGAATGGTTCTGCTGTTTTTATCAATCATCCGACACTTCCCTCCAGTTTGAAGCTCAGAAGTTTCGTGGCTTCAACAGCGAATTCCATCGGCAATTGCTGAAACACATCCTTACAGAACCCGTTGATAATCATTGAAACCGCTTCTTCGGCATCAATGCCGCGTTGTGAGAAGTAAAAAAGCTGATCTTCGCCAATTTTAGAAGTAGAAGCTTCATGCTCAACGATTGCGCTGTTGTTGTGTACTTGTATGTAGGGAAAAGTATGTGCACCCGATTGATCGCCAATCAGCATGGAGTCACATTGCGAATAGTTGCGTGCGCCCTCTGCAGTTGGCGTGATGCGTACCAGGCCGCGATAACTGCTGTTTGAATGACCCGCTGAGATACCTTTGCTGACAATTGTGCTACGTGTATTTTTTCCGAGATGAATCATCTTGGTGCCGGTATCAGCTTGTTGATAATTGTTAGTGACTGCAACCGAATAAAATTCACCGACAGAATTATCCCCGCGCAAAATACAAGAGGGATATTTCCAGGTAATTGCAGAGCCGGTTTCTACCTGTGTCCAGGAAATTCTTGAATTAACACCCTTTGCCAGGCCACGTTTGGTTACAAAATTGTATATCCCGCCTACGCCATTCTCATCCCCGGCATACCAATTCTGAACTGTTGAATACTTAATATCTGCATTATCTAATGCGATCAATTCAACAACTGCTGCATGCAACTGATTTGTATCAAATCGGGGTGCGGTGCAACCCTCAAGGTAACAAACGGACGCGCCTTCTTCAGCAATGATCAAGGTTCGTTCAAATTGCCCGGAACCTTCCGTGTTAATACGGAAATAGGTGGATAAATCCATTGGACATTTAACACCCTTCGGTATGAAACAGAAAGAGCCATCTGTAAATACTGCAGAATTCAGAGCTGCAAAGTAGTTATCACCTACTGGAACTACAGAGCCTAAATATTTTTGGATGAGCTCCGGGTGATTTTGTACTGCCTCCGAAATAGAACAGAAAATAATACCTACTTCAGCAAGTTTTTCCTTATAGGTAGTGGCCACTGAAACACTATCAAAGATGACATCAACAGCGACGCCTGCAAGTGCTGCGCGTTCGTGCATGGGTACACCGAGCTTCTCAAATGTGCGCAATAATTCAGGATCAACTTCATCCATACTGGCGAGTTTTTGCTTTGGTTTGGGTGCTGAATAGTAGCTGATTGACTGAAAATCAATTTTTGGATAATGAACATTCTGCCATTTTGGTTCATTCATTGTTAGCCATTTCTGATAGGCTTTTAGTCGAAATGACAAGAGCCATTCGGGTTCATTCTTTTTAGTCGAAATTAATCGGATGATATCTTCGTTTAGTCCTTTGGGTGCGATATCGGATTCAATCTCAGTAACGAAGCCATGTTTATATGGTTGATTAACCAGATTTTGCAGTACTGCGCTCATTTGGTTTGTTCCTTTATTTTAGTATCTTTAGTTTTTAAACAGATATTTCAAATTGCTTAACAGTCAAGTCAGGTTTTTTTAAAAAGAAAAAAATCATTTGAAACTACCATGACCTTGAGTCAAATCTTAGTAGGTTCTTTCACGCTAAAACTATCGCCACAGCCGCATGTATTATCAGTATTAGGATTGATAAACTTGAACGAGCTATTGAGGCCCTCCTTGGTAAAGTCGATTCGAGAGCCATCTATATAGGGTAAGCTGCTTGTATCCACAACTACTTTTGTTTTATGGGATTCAAATAATTGATCATCTGATTTGATCTCATCTGCATAGTCGAATATATAAGAATATCCTGAGCAGCCTGATTTTTTAATCCCAACTCGCAACGCCAGCCCTTTGCCTCGTTTTGCAAGTTGCTGTTGGATATGCTTTGCGGCATTTTCAGTTAAGGTAATTGGCATAGTATTAATTCAATGCAGAATTCTCAATTTAAATAAAATTATCAAGGTGCTTATATATCGTCTGATGATACGATCCGACGTACTCATTACATTAACTACCACAGTGAAGATAAGACACAAGTCGGATTAAATTGTTCAGTATAAAAACTTGTAAAGTCCTTAATCCTTAAGATGATATCTCTGAGAATCGAGATCTTTAACTGGCGAACACTTAATTTATGCAGCGTTTGTTTCGCGCATATCAAGAAGCGGGATGATGCCGTCGCTTTGTTGATTTATTTGATTGTCAACAAGCTCCTTGAGCGTTACGTCGCCAAGGTATTCAAATATTAGGTCGTTTAATTTCGCCCATAAGTCGTGGGTCATACATTTTCCATCGTTATGGCAATTCTCTTTGCCGCCACACTGTGTCGCATCGATGGGCTCATCAACAGCAAGAATAATGTCTGCTACTGAAACTTTATCTAAATCTTTTGCAAGGCAATAACCGCCCCCCGGTCCACGCACACTATCTACAAGTTCAGATTGACGCAATTTTGCGAACAACTGTTCCAGATAAGATAGTGATATTTTTTGCCGCTGACTAATATCTGCCAACGTCACAGGGCGGTTGCTTTGTTGTAGGGCAAGATCTAATAATGCTGTTACCGCAAATCTGCCTTTTGTTGTTAATCTCATGATTGACTCCTTTTAAAAATCGGGTGGGTTGATCGTTAAAAATAAGTACTTGCATGAATAATACCCGATTGATTTAGTCAACTATACAATACCCGATTGATTTAGTCAACTATGTATGCATGGAATTGTAGAGAGCAAATAAGCTGCTAGGATTTTAAGAAACAGTAGATAATCCTCTATTTTCATCTAAGGCATATGGCGGATGCGGCTCGCCTTATGTTTTGTACGAAAAAGCTGAATAATTTGGTCATTTTCGCAATCTAAATTCTGTTCTTCGATAGATAAGCTGCTGGAAGAAATAGTACAATGCCATCTTTGCTGATATGAATAATTATATTCATAAATTATTAATCTGATTTTATAGTAGATAGAACAAGAAAAAAGGGAGCATAGCAAATTGAACCGGCTAGACAGACATTACAATACTGTGCGGGTTATTCCATTCGAAATTCGATTAGCTTTGTACTTGTACGATGAGGCGACCTGATCAATTGGAAATATTGATAGCAAAGATAAGTTGTATCAGTTTGTTGTATCTTGCAAAAATAGTCTTGTAATGGATATGCGATTTTTTCAGAATCTATACATTTTGGCTCTTTTGTTCATACTTCCGCTAACCGGCTTGGCGAGTGAGTTATCCGTTAAACCTGAGAACGGACAAAAGCCAATAATCAAACCGCAAAAGAAACCAGTGCAGATCGAAGCCGATCGTATCACAGGCTATTACAAGCAGGAAATTGAAGCAACCGGTAATGCAGTATTACATCATGAGGATAATGTACTTACCGCGGACCGTATGAAATACTATCAGCAGACTGAAGATACTGAAGTTGAAGGAAATGTGCGCTTGGAGAGGCCTAAAGATACTTTGAAAGGTGTATATCTTCAGCTCAATCTGAAAACCGAAGAAGGTTATCTAACAGAGCCGCGTTATTTGATGAATAAAGGGAAAGGGCGTGGGGCTGGCGACATGCTGTTATTTGAAGGTAAAGACAATTACCGGTTGAAGGAAACCCATTACACGACTTGTCCGGAAGGTGACAATGGTTGGCACATTCGTGCCAAAGAGCTGGAAATTGATAACAAGAAAGAAGTAGGCACCGCACGTCATGTCAGTGTTGTATTTAAAGACACGCCCATACTGTATTCCCCTTGGATAGACTTTTCCTATAGCGGCAAACGTAAATCAGGAATGCTGGCGCCCGTTGCGGGCTATAACGTAAGAACAGGGTTTGATGTCGCACTTCCGTTTTATTTAAATATTGCACCCAATATTGACGCTACCATTGCGCCACGCATTATGACTGAGCGTGGTTTCTTGCTGAGTAACGAAGTGCGGTATATCGGCAATAAGAACATGAATGGCCATCTGCAGTTCGATTTTCTTCCGCAGGATATCCAAACCAATCAGACCCGCTGGGGTGTTTTATTCACACATACACAAAATATTGGGAAAGGCTGGCAAGGTTTTCTGAATTACAATCAAGTTTCGGACGATCGTTATTTCCGTGAGCTCACACCCAATCTTGCTCAAACCAGTTTGACCAATTTGTCGCAACAAGGCGGAGTCTCTTATAACGGCAGATTGGGCGCAAACGGGGCAGTGAGTTTTACCGGATTTGCACAACGTTTTCAAACAATCCAGGATCCGTTGGCGCTGTTTGTATCTCCTTATGAGCGTTTGCCGCATTTTTCCATGAATGCCATTAAACGCGATGTAGGAAAAATGGACTTTGAACTCAATAGTAGCTGGACAAATTTTTATCATCCTACTCTCGTCGATGGAAAACGCTTTGTATTCTATCCCAGTGTCAGTGCGCCATTGCGCAATGAATATGGCTACATTACGCCTAAAATCGGCTTGCATTATACGCAATATAGTTTAGGTACACCGGTAGAAAATAAAGGGGAAAATATCGATCGTGCCATCCCAATTTTCAGCGTGGACAGCGGTATCGCATTTGACCGGAAATTGCAATTGGGTGATAGGAATTTTGTCCAAACTCTAGAGCCGCGCATATTTTATACCTATGTGCCATACCGGAATCAAAACTATCTGCCGAATTTTGATTCGGCAGTTAATGATTTTAGTTTTGCGCAAATGCTCACTGAAAATCGATTTAGCGGCAGTGATCGTATTAATGATGCCAACCGTGTTACAGTCGCATTGACATCGCGTTTCGTTGAACAGGATACGGGAATAGAGCGTTTGCGGCTTGCAGTAGGGCAACAAGTCAATTTTACCGACCCGCGAGTCTTGCTTCTTCCTCCCCAGGTTGCCAGCGGCAAATCGGATTTCATTGCAGCTATTTCAGGGCGTTTAACACAGCACATTAGTACCGATTCTAACATTCAGATGGATGAATCCAAATTTTGGATTGAGAAAGTGCGTACTGGTATCAGTTATCAACCGGAACCGGGCAAGGTACTTAATCTTGGTTATCGCTTTACACGTAATGTTCTGGAACAGATGGATAGTTCATTTCAATGGCCAATTGCTGGAAATTGGCACGGTATTGCCCGGGCAAATTATTCGCTGAAAGATGACAAGATCCTCGCAGGATTGGCAGGTTTTGAGTACAACGCATGTTGTTGGGCTTTACGCTTTGTCGTACAACGGTTGACAACGGCTACGCAAACCACAACCACTGCAGTTTTTGTGCAGCTGGAATTAAAGGGGCTAATGGGAATTGGCAATAACCCATTGCAGGTGTTACAACAAAGTATTCCGGGGTATACCAGCGTTCACTGATCATTGATTTGCCACGCCAATCGTATTCATCAAGTATCATCAATCTATGCATAACAGAAACTATTCCTGCATCTTTCTATTGCTCATTGCATTTTTATCTGCTCATGTTACTGCACAAGAATTGGAATTTGTTCCGGCTGCAAAACCGATTGACCATATCGTAGCAGTTGTGAATGAAGATGTTATTACCCGGCAGGAGCTTGATGAAGCCATCAAAATAGCTATCGGCCGGCTGCAGCAGCAAGGTGCTCAATTGCCTAATCACCAAGCAATGGAGAATCAGGTACTGGAATCTTTAATAAGCAAACGTATTCAATTACAGCATGCAAAGGAAGTGGGGTTGTCCGTCGGTGAAAGTGAATTGGATGAGACCATACTGCGTATTGCTGAGGATAATAAGTTGTCTTTGCCGGAATTTTATATTGTGTTGGAAAAAGACGGAATCAGTTATAACAAGTTCCGAGATGAGATTCGCGAGGAAATGATCATGGCGCGGATGAAGGAGCGGGAGATTAAAAATCAGGTGAATGTTACGGAAGGAGAAGTTGACAATTTTCTTCATACCCAGGAAACCTCGGCCGAGGGTAATGATGAATACCGTCTCGCACATATTTTGATATTAGTATCGGAAAATATGAATTCCGACCAAATCCAGCAAAGAGCTGAGCGCGCCGATATGGCGCTAAAGAAACTGAATGAAGGCGTAGAATTTGCGCAGGTAGTTGCTGAATTTTCCGATGCTGCCGATGCTAATCAAGGCGGGATCATTGAGTGGCGCCCAATTACCCAAATGGGTCCGGCATTTGCTGACTTATTGACACCGTTGCAACCGGGGGATGTGACACAAGTAGTCCAAAGCCCGAATGGTTTTCATATTTTTAAACTCCTCGGCAGGCGTGTTCAAGAAGTGCCGACTGTGATCATTGATCAGACGCATGCGCGGCATGTACTGATTAAAATTAATGAATTGACTTCCGAAAATGATGCCAAGCAAAAAATTCTTCAGATTAAAGAGCGGCTTGATAAGGGGGAGGATTTTGCGGAAGTAGCCAAACTGTATTCCGAGGACACCAGTGCGTCATCCGGCGGTGATCTTGGCTGGCTTTCGCCGGGCGATACCGTACCGGATTTCGAACGGGCGATGAACGCGCTGCTACCGGGTCAAGTCAGTGATCCGGTCAGATCGCAATTTGGCTGGCATGTAATCCAAGTAATGGAACGCCGCTCACAAGATATCAGTCTTAACCGCCGCCGGCAGTCAGCCCGGCAAGCAATACGAAATCGTAAATCTGATGTTGTTATTCAGGAATGGCTACGGCAATTACGGGATCAGGCCTATGTGGAATATCGTCTAGATAACGATCATTAAACATGAACAATAAATTTATTCCCAGATTAGCGCTGACTGCCGGTGAGCCCGCAGGAATCGGCCCGGATATATGTGTGCAAATTGCACAGCAGCCGCTGTCATGTAATCTGGTAGTCATCGCAGATCGTGAATTATTGCGGATACGTGCGCAACAACTCAAGCTTCCGCTGAAGCTGATTGATATTTCAGTCACTACACCATGTCAACATACAGCGGGCAGCTTGCAAGTTCTGCATGTCCCTTTATCGGAAACGGTCATACCGGGAACACTGAATCCGGCTAACGCACGTTATGTTTTATCCACACTGAAACGTGCTGTTGAAGTCTGTCGATCCGGTGAATTTGACGGCATGGTCACAGCGCCGGTTCATAAAGGCGTGATTAATGATGCGGGCATTCCGTTTACCGGGCATACAGAGTTTTTAGCAGAATTGATGCATAGCGCGGTGGTCATGATGCTGGTGGGTGGCAACATGCGCGTAACGCTAGCGACAACGCATCTGCCGCTCAAGGATGTGGCCGCGGCGATCACACCGGATAGAATCGAAAGCAAATTACGTATTATTCAGCGTGATCTAATCACTCGTTTTATGCTGGATAATCCGCGTATTGTTGTCGCGGGACTCAATCCGCATGCCGGTGAGTCCGGTCATCTGGGACGTGAAGAAATCGATGTCATTATTCCTGTCCTCAATAAATTGCGTGCTGAGGGGATGCAGTTGATCGGACCTGTTCCGGCGGATACTTTGTTTAGTCCCGCACAACTCAAACAATATGATTGTATTTTTACCATGTATCATGACCAGGGATTACCGGTTTTGAAGCATGCCAGTTTCGGCGGCGGTGTTAATGTCACCTTAGGATTGCCCATTATCCGTACCTCGGTTGATCATGGTACGGCACTGGAATTGGCCGCAACAGGGCGCGCGAATCCCGGCAGCTTACTGACCGCAATTGAAATGGCCGCGCAACTGGCCAAAAACCACGCGTTGTTTCTTCATGCACCATAACCCGCGCAAACGTTTTGGCCAGAATTTTTTAGTTGATCAGCAGATCATTGCGCAAATCATCCATGAAATTTACCCGCAAAAGGGTGAACGAATCATTGAAATCGGCCCGGGCCTTGGTGCGTTGACACGTCCTTTGCTGCAAGTGCTGGATCATCTGGATGTTGTGGAAATCGATCGCGACATTGTAGTCAAGCTGGAAAAGGAATTTCCGCAAGAAAAATTGACCATTCATGCAACCGATGCGCTGAAGTTTGATTTTTCTGCTTTGGGTGAGAAACTGCGTATTATCGGTAATCTGCCTTACAACATATCCACCCCTTTACTGTTCCATCTGAGTCAATTCTCAGAACAGATCTTGGATATGCATTTCATGCTGCAGAAAGAAGTTGTGGAGCGTATGGTGGGAACGCCGTCAACGCCAGATTATGGACGCCTCTCTGTCACGTTGCAGTACCGCTTTGATATGGAGCATGTTTTTAGCGTTCCGGCAGAATCTTTCCGCCCGATACCCAAAGTAGAATCGGCTATCGTGCGGATGATTCCACGTTCTCAATCCTCTCGTACCGTTAAGGATGAAGCATTATTCGCACAAATTGTTTTGGCGGCATTTTCGCAACGCCGTAAAACACTCCGCAACACATTGCATCATTTCTTGAAGGCGGAGGATTTTAGCGCTCTGGGTATTGATCCTGGGCTGCGCGCTGAGAACTTATCGGTAGAAAAATTTATCGCGATTGCAGATTTTCTGGCCTGAATAGCTCACCATTATCTTTTGCATGGCTTGTGAGGGAAAATAATTTATAGCGTGGCATAATGAGCGAACAGCCGCCAAGATTATTTGCGCAAATATTTGTTTCGTGACACAACACTCATCTTTGGAGGGTATGAATGATTCGCTATCTGTACATACTTCTTGGGCTATTCATACTATTCGCGTTTTCTGCCTGTGCAACCAAAACACAAGTAAAGAAAACGATTGATTCAACGGATAAAGCCAAGATCGCGACACCTTTTGAACAACTCTCCTTTAAATCGGAAGGGAAAACGGTTTTTGAGGATGAGGGAAAATTCATCCTGATTGAGGGAAGTAAATGCATGCAGCGGGATAATGGTGCGGAAGCGGCAACCGTGCTGCAATGGATCGAAATGCCCGGCTACGTGGATAGTGCGACCGTCGTGCTGAATGGCTGGGATCTGCGCTATCTGCAAAAAGATCGCGAAGTGAATTCGATGAAAGCGGACATCATCCACAGCAAGCTGGTTAAGAGCGCCGGTTCTTCCTTCCTGGTGTTTGAGGTGCAAGGCAAACTGGATGACCAGAATCGTGCTGATGCGTACGAGTTCTGTGTATTTTATAGCGGATTCGGCTATCGCTCGGTTTGGTTTGATGCCGTGATTGAATCGGATTACAACGGTATTGAGGCATCGGCGTTACAGAATAAAGCGCAAGGTGCAGTGGCTACTGTGGAAAACTTGGGAAGCAAAGGTACGCTAAAAGGCAATGATGTGATTGCAATCATCCCGCGCGGATTTGATTTTCAGTTTGATGACATCTTCGAATGCGAATTACGTTTCCCCCCCTGCAAATGGGCGGATCGTGCCGATTATCGTTTGCTGCAAGCTGCCTACAACCTGTCTCAAACCGGCGCCTCGCCTAACCGCGACGGCAGCCCGCACTGGGTTACTCAAACCATTTTCAAAGATAACGATCCGCGCACGCACCGCATTAAAACACGCGCCGCCCAGATTCGCGGCAGCAGCGTCAAACTGCGCGCAGATTTCCTGGCACTGAACCCCCGCGCCGGGAAAACCGCTACTTGCCGCAAAAACACCGACGGCATTGTCCGCACCCAGACATTCCGCATCAATGATTTACCCTACGACTATGCCGTGCCGATGCTGACCGGCTGGGACCTCTCCTACGAATGCGAGCATCAGCAAGTGCAACGGGCAGGCATCTGGATCCATGACATCCACTTCAATCCGGACGCCAACAGCTTGGAATACAAAGTATCGTCCATTCTGCGCGACCAGGATGGCGCACCCAGCTTCAACGCCGCGCACCGCATTACGGTACTAGGACTTAATCGCCTGCCTTCGTCCGAGCAACACCGGACACCTAAAATTGAAATTAAGCTTAGGGAGCATTGATTGTTCGTGCTTGCTTATAGTAAACCGATAATTAACAGTAGGATAATTTGAGTTTTCTATGACTATACGACAATTTTCGGTTTTTATAAGGCATCGGATGTCGTATATAGTTAGGGCATTCTATCCATGACACCGCGCCAATGTGAAATCGCCGCAGAGTCTTACCCGCTTGCCTTCTTGTGCGCAGTGCGGAGCGAATCAACCGCACTACGATCTCATGGCCGTCAAGGACGAACGCAAGCTTCCAGTGTCCGTGAAGGGAAGCCAAGATGGCGATTGGATGCTCGCTGTCCGCTTTGTCAAACCGTGAGTGAACTACCATGCCGCAATTGACCGATGGTTAACCATTCAGCAGAAAGACGTTGTTTACGTGTTGGTTCAATTTCTCAATGTTGCACTTGGTCAAGCTCCACGCGTTTACGTTGCGAGCCCGACGGAGATTGCGGATCACATGAAAACCCAATGTAACGGTCGCGGTCACGGGTCGCTACAAGAAGACTATCAGCTCCATCATCCTCGCTCGCAGTACAGCCACAAAATTCCAGGCGAATGGGTTTTCACAAATGAACGCATTGACCAAATTCAGCCCTAACCTGGCAGTCAAGGGGAATTGTGCAAAAAGCCGCGCTGCATTGGGCAGGTCGCGAACCAAGAAAAATGAATGTATGTATGCTGTGGACTATGACAAAATTACTATGATTAGTCTGCCAAAATACACAGTTTCTAACTTGTAATCAATTACCTATAATCTGTTCTGCCAGATCCGCTGATCATCAACAATATTCAGTTCTGGAATCAGTCTTCTGCACCTTCGCTCGGGAGATAGCGTAGTCGCATCGTTTCGCAGTTTTTATATATTGGAAATGCTTCAATTGATTAAATTTATGATATGGTTTCACTACTGTCCCATTAACTTTCAAAGTAGAGACATCT
>NZ_JAIEME010000001.1 GCF_019752415.1 Nitrosomonas sp. | reverse complement strand
GGTAAAATGGTGCTACAGAAAGAAGAGGATGGTGATAGTGGAGATGAAGGAGACGACGAAGATGAGGATGATGAAGCAGCGGAAGGAAGTGAAGTAGAAACTGAAGCTCAGGCTGATGATGACGAGGATGAAGATTAGTTGTCTTTAGCTTTGCTAAGAATAATAATGAATTGAATTTATTATGATAATCATATATTGCTTTTAGCTAAATTGATGCATGAATATTATAATAAAGACTGAGTAAGCCCGCCTATGGCGGGTTTTTTATTACACTTAAGATTTTCGCGTGCAATAATGTTGAATCATTTTCCAAAGACTGATATTGATTATCCACATAGAAATAGAGATTATTTCATAGCAGGATTTACGTTCTTTTGTGTTGCGGTGAGCTTGGTAATAGATGGTACTGCGAGCCCTGAAACCCAAAAACAGTTAGGTGTTATAGCTTGGATCTTTCTGACTGGATTGCTAGTTGGTGAGAATAAGGAAGTAAGAATGCAAGTTGTTGTTGCCGTTGCATTTGCGACTGCCGGTGAGCATTTTGCTTCGATTTATATGGAAGGCTATACATATCGGTTTGGAAATGTGCCTTCTTATGTCCCGCCTGGCCATGGAATGGTTTATTTGACAGCTGTTGCACTTGCACGCTCTAGATTTTTCTTAAAGAATGCTAGAAAGCTGGCTATTTCTGTTATTGTGGTTGGTGGATTGTGGTCACTGTGGGGTATTAGTGGCATACCTGAACAAGGCGATCAGGTTGGTGCTTTTTTATTCTGTATTTTTGTAATTTGCTTATTCAAAGGACGCTCGCCGATGGTTTATCTGGGAGCCTTTTTTATTTGCACATGGCTAGAGATTATTGGTACAGCAGCTGGAACGTGGAAATGGGCGTCAATTGAACCTGTTTTTAATTGGACCCAAGGAAATCCGCCTAGTGGCGTCGCAGCATGGTATTGCTTGGTTGATGCAATAGCTATTGGTTTTTCTCCAAAAATTCTAAACGGATTGCAAAAAATGAATAACTGGTATAAAACATCACTGAGCAAATAATCATAAAAAGAATTAAAAATTAAGAAGTATGAGATAAGGGATCTCTGAATAATGGTCATTTCGAGCATAGTGAGAAATCTATAATGTTGATTAGAAAAGACTCTCTACTCTTTTCGGAATTAAAACAATGAATTAATCAGCGCTTCCATAACTTTATAAAGGCTGTAATTTTGTTAAATATAATTACTTAGAAGGAATTGATGTGACCGTTGTTCGTCTGCCAGATGGATCTGAGCGTATTTTTGATCACCCTGTAACTGTACTGGATGTCGCGAGTGCGATTGGGCCAGGATTAGCTCGCGCAGCGATTGCTGGAAAAATAAATGGTAAACTGACTGATGTATATAGTCAAATTTACGGAAATAGTGAAGTTGCCATCATTACAGAGAAAGATACTGAAGGATTGGAAATTATCCGGCATTCCTGTGCGCATTTGTTGGCTCACGCGGTAAAAGAGCTCTTTCCTGAGGCGCAAGTTACCATTGGGCCGGTAATCGATGATGGGTTTTATTATGATTTCTTTTATAAGCGATCTTTTACTCCAGAAGATCTAGCCGCGATTGAAAAGCGCATGTTTGAGATTAGTAAACGGGACTTAAAGATAGTACGAAAAGTACTGGAGCGTAACGAAGCAATCAATTATTTTAAGCAGCAAGGTGAACACTATAAAGCGCAAATAATTGAATCGATACCGGGAGATCAGGATCTGTCGCTTTATTCTCAGGGGAATTTCACAGATCTTTGCCGAGGGCCGCATGTTCCAACGACTTCTAAGATAAAGGTTTTTAAACTCATGAAGGTAGCAGGAGCTTATTGGCGAGGGGACTCTAATAACGAAATGCTTCAACGTATTTATGGAACCGCTTGGATAAATAAAGATGACCAGAGAAACTATTTGCATCGCATAGAAGAATCGGAGAAAAGAGATCATCGAAAGCTTGGAAAGAAATTTAATTTATTTCACACACAAGATGAAGCACCTGGTATGGTATTCTGGCATCCCAAAGGGTGGATGTTGTGGCAACAGATAGAGCAGTATATGAGGAATATACTGAATCAGAATGGTTACCAGGAAATACGGACCCCGCTGATTCTGGATAAAGAATTGTGGGTGCGTTCGGGGCATTGGGAAAATTTCCGTGAGAATATGTTCACCACTAATTCAGATGATCGAGATTTTGCTATCAAACCAATGAATTGTCCTGGCCATGTACAAATATTTAATCAAGGGTTGAGGAGTTATCGCGAACTTCCTATACGATTGGCTGAATTTGGTTCATGTCATCGAAATGAAGCTTCTGGTGCATTGCACGGAATTATGCGAGTGCGGGCCTTTACGCAAGATGATGCACATATTTTCTGTACAGAAGACCAAATACAAAGTGAGGTTGTAAGATTTATCGATTTATTAAAAACTGTCTATTCGGATTTTGGTTTTAAAGAAATTCTAGTTAAACTCTCAACACGCCCGAAGAAGCGTGTCGGATCAGAGACTCAATGGGATGAGTCGGAAGCTGCGCTTGCTGCGGCGTTGAACGAGGCTAAGTTAGAATGGGAGCATCAGCTTGGGGAAGGTGCATTTTATGGGCCAAAAATTGAATTTTCATTAAAGGATTGTATTGGGAGAGTGTGGCAATGCGGTACGCTACAACTAGATTTTTCTATGCCGGAGCGTTTGGGTGCCGAATATGTGGCGGAAGATAATTCACGGAAAGTTCCAGTAATGCTTCATAGAGCAATTCTGGGATCTCTGGAGAGGTTTATTGGCATATTGATAGAAAATTATGCGGGTGCATTACCTCTGTGGCTATCGCCTGAGCAAGTTGTTGTATTGAATATTTCTCGCGCACAGATAGATTATGCACAGGAGGTGACCACTCAATTAAAACAACATGGTATTAGAGCTAGATTAGACTTGAGAAATGAGAAGATAACCTTTAAAATTCGAGAGCATAGCTTGCATAAGCTTCCTTATCAAATTATAGTCGGAGACGAAGAAGTGCGAACAAATATGATAGCTGTTCGTGATCGTATAGGTGAGAATCTTGGTCAAATGACATGCCAAGCTTTTCTGGAACGTCTTAAAGAAGAGATTTCTTTAAAATTATAATTTTTTCTTTAATAAACTAATCTTGGAGAATTTGCCATAGCTCAGGAAAAATCAGTACGCATCAATGAAGAAATCGATGTGCCACAGGTACGTTTAATCGGTGTGAATGGAGAGCAAGTTGGTATTGTTACACTTGCTGGTGCAATAGTCTTAGCGGACGAAGCTGGGGTGGATCTGGTTGAAATCGCACCGACAGCACAACCACCTGTCTGCCGCTTGATGGATTACGGCAAGTTTCGCTACCAGGAAAGCAAGAAAAAACACGATGCGAAATTAAAACAGAAACAAGTCCAGATTAAAGAAATTAAATTCAGACCTAATACGGATGAAGGAGACTACAATATCAAATTAAGAAACTTAACTAATTTCCTCAATGACGGGGATAAAGTTAAGGTAACATTGCGATTCCGTGGACGTGAAATGGCACATCAAGAATTCGGCATGCGATTATTAGAACGTGTGAAAGGTGATTTAGAATCTTTTGCAGTAGTTGAGCAATTTCCAAAAATGGAAGGACGACAGATGGTTATGGTGTTGTCGCCTAAAAAGAAAGACGTTAAAGCAGATAAATCAAAAGCGGCAGAGGAAGATTCATCAGTAGCATCATAGGCAGACTTTTTGTTTGCAAAGTTTATTGTTGTAAATTAAGTGAAAAATAAGTGATCACTAGGTTTTGGAAGATTTTCAATAATGAAAACACCTGGTTTCATGTTAATTGAGGAGTAGTTATGCCCAAAATGAAAACTAAAAGTGGTGCAGCAAAGCGCTTTAAGTTTAGAGCGAGCGGGAGTATCAAACGCTCACAAGCTTTCAAACGTCATATACTGACTAAAAAAACAACTAAAAATAAGCGTCAATTACGTGGTATTGCGGTTGTTCATCCCACCAATACAGCATCTATTCGCGCTATGATGCCGTACGCATAAGGGAGAACGATCATGCCAAGAGTTAAACGTGGTGTAACCGCTCATGCGCGGCACAAGAAGATATTGGATCTAGCTAAAGGCTATCGTGGACGTCGTAAGAATGTTTATCGCATAGCCAAACAGGCTGTTATGAAGGCCGGTCAATATGCGTACCGAGATCGTCGGCAACGTAAAAGACAGTTTCGCGCTTTATGGATTGCACGTATCAATGCGGCTGCTCGTGAATGCGGATTGTCGTACAGTGTATTTATGAACGGTCTTAAGAAAGCAAGTATTGAAGTCGATAGAAAAGTCTTGGCTGATTTGGCTGTATTTGATAAGGGTGCTTTTGAAAAAATTGTGCAACAAGCAAAAGCTAGCTTAGCCACATAATTGGTTGTAAAAAGTGACACTGGGAGGCTGGGTAAAACCTGAGCCTCCTTTTTTCTTGTGAAATTTATCGATATGGCCCGGTTCTTTAATCAGAGATGTTGAATTGACATGCGAAATTTGGAAGAAATTATTAGTGAAGCAACAAACCTAATGGATGGCATCGAAGACCCTATTGAATTGGAGAATGTGAAAGCTCGTTATCTCGGTAAGAGTGGTGTTCTTACTGAATTACTCAAAGGACTAGGAAAGCTTCCTGTCGAAGAGCGCCCTGTCATGGGAAGTCAAATAAATGAAGCAAAAAATCGATTAGAAGAAACACTTAAAAGCCGACGGAATGCGATTCAAGCAAAGGAGTTGGATGCTAAATTAACTGAGGAGGCTTTGGATGTTACTTTGCCTGGCAGAGGAGCGGGAATCAGCGGCTTACATCCAGTAACGCAAACTTTATTGCGAGTTGAAGCGCTATTTCATTCGATCGGTTTTAATGTGGTTTCTGGGCCTGAGATAGAGACTGATTTTTATAACTTTACTGCTTTAAATATTCCAGAGAACCATCCTGCCCGGGCAATGCATGATACATTTTATATTGATAATGGTAACTTGCTTCGTACACACACATCGCCTGTTCAAATTCACTATATGCAGAATAACCAACCGCCTATAAAAATAATTGCACCCGGGCGGGTTTACCGATGTGATTCTGACGTAACTCACACGCCGATGTTTCATCAGGTGGAAGGCTTATGGATTGATGAAAATGCAAATTTTTCCGCATTAAAAGGCATCTTAACTAATTTTATGGCACATTTTTTTGAACGAGATGATCTGCCGGTAAGATTCCGGCCATCTTTTTTCCCATTCACTGAGCCTTCCGCTGAGATGGATATCGGCTGTGTCATGTGCAATGGGAAAGGCTGTCGCATTTGTAGTCACACCGGTTGGCTTGAAGTACTCGGATGTGGAATGGTTCACCCAAATGTATTAAAGCATGTAGCAATTGATAACGAACAATACATTGGATTTGCTTTCGGTATGGGTGTGGAGCGATTGACAATGCTCAGATATGGCGTTAATGATTTGAGGCTGTTTTTTGAAAACGATTTGCGCTTTCTGAGACAATTTAATTGAATCTACTCATCTTTCTATTTTAAGTAATAACAGATTCTCATGAAATTCTCTGAAAACTGGTTACGCAGCTTTGTTAATCCTCCCCATTCGAGTGATGAGCTTGCACATGTACTAACGATGGCAGGAATTGAGGTTGAAAGCATTGAGTCGGTAGCAGCGACCTTTGATAAAGTCGTTGTGGCAGAAGTTCTCTCAGTCGAGAAGCATCCAACAGCAGACCGGCTGAATGTTTGCAATGTCAAGATAGGAAAAGCAGCGGAAGATATATTGCAAATTGTTTGCGGCGCATCCAATGTAAGCACGGGCGTAAAGGTACCCTGCGCATTAACTGGAGCAAATTTGCCGGGTTATAGGATCAAAAAAACGAAGCTGCGCGGAATCGACTCTGCTGGCATGTTGTGTTCAGCTAAAGAATTAGGAATTAGTGAGGCAGCTGATGGGTTGTTGTTACTCCCCGATGATGCCCCGGTAGGCACAGATTTTCGTGGTTACTATGGACTTGATGATCGCATTTTTACTCTAAAATTAACACCTAATCGCGCTGATTGTCTTGGTGTGCTCGGTGTTGCACGCGAAGTTGCCGCCATAACAGCAGCCAAGTTGCATAATTCACTAGCGATAAATGCTATTCCTGGTGAGATTAACGATACTCTAGATGTGCAGGTGATGGCATCAGAAGCATGCCCTTTGTATTGCGGTCGTATTATTCGAGGCATTAATCTTGAAGCGTCGGTAATACCTTTATGGATAACGCAGCGGCTGGAACGTGGAGGAATCCGGTCTATTAATCCGGTAGTCGATATCACTAACTATGTATTGCTGGAAACCGGGCAACCCATGCATGCTTTTAATCTGGAAAAGATTACTGGCACTATTCAGGTTCGCTTCGCGCTGTTGCATGAAAGCATAGAATTATTAAACGGTAGTCAAATAGACTTAAATCCAGAAATACTGTTGATTGCGGATGAACATAGACCGCTTGCTTTAGCTGGGATTATGGGGGGGCTGGACAGTGGCGTGACGCAAGGCACGACAGATATCTTTCTCGAAAGTGCATTTTTCAGTCCGAATGTAATCAGCGGTAAATCATTTCAACTTGGATTCAGTTCTGATTCTGCTTATCGTTTTGAACGTGGTGTAGATTTTGCTGCGACCAGAGCTGCACTGGAGCGCGTTACTTACCTGATACAAACTATCTGTGGTGGTCAGGCGGGCCCAGTGACGGAAGTAAAGCATAAGTTGCCGCAGCGATCCGCCGTGAATGTGCGTATTAATCGGATAAAACGAGTATTGGGTATAAATGTCGACAAGCAGCAAGTAAATGATTATTTTAAGCGCCTGGGATTTGATTTCTCAGTGAAAGAGGATATTTTTAATGTAAAACCTCCTTCTTACCGGTTCGACTTGGCGATAGAAGAAGATTTCATAGAAGAACTGGCGCGCATCTATGGTTATGACCATATACCTACTCATTTCCCACATGCAAGTATGGCGATGCTGCCAGCATCTGAAACAGAGCATTCTTCGATGGAATTAAAGCAGTTATTAGTAGCTCGCGATTATCAGGAGGTTATTAACTATGCTTTTGTGGATGCAGATTGGGAGCTTGATTTTGTCAATAACAGCACGCCAGTTACATTAAAAAATCCGATTGCGAATCAAATGAGTGTGATGCGTAGTACATTGTTAGGGGGGTTAATATCCAATTTGCAATTTAATTTAAACCGGAAACAAACCAGAGTACGCCTATTTGAAACAGGTTGTTGCTTTGTAAGAAATGGCGAAAGTGAATGCAAGCAAATAGAAAGAATTGCAGGGCTCAGTTATGGGGATGTCGTATCTGAGCAATGGGGAGTACCGGCGAGAAACGTGGATTTTTATGATGTCAAAGCAGATGTAGAAGTTTTATGCAGGGGGGGGCGGACTATTTATTTTAAGAAATTTCTCCATCCGGCATTGCACCCCGGTAAATCCGCACAAATTTGTATCGAAGACAGGTCGATCGGTTGGTTGGGCGAGTTGCATCCCCGTTGGCAAAAGAAATATGGATTGCAGAAAAATACGATGTTATTCGAAATAAGTTTAGAGAGTTTAATATCAAAGTCCTTATCTATTGTCAAAGAGATTTCTAAGTTTCCACCGGTGCGGCGTGATATCGCAATAATTGTTGAAAGTGATATTAGTGTATATTCACTTTTGGCCTGTTTGCTTGCAGAGAAATCGGCTATTGTGTCGGATATTTCATTATTTGATATTTATCGTGGCAAGGGCATGGAGAATACCAAAAAAAGTCTTGCATTCCGAGTGTTGTTACAAGATACTGAGAAAACATTGATGGATGAAGAGATTGATTTTGCTGTGGCAAACTTAGTTGAAGTTTTAAAAAATAAATTTGGTGCAACTTTACGTAATTGATGCTTGCTTCAGCATTTATATCGATTGATTGTTGTTGGGATTTGAATAGTTAATTGGATTTATTCTCTGTAGTTTTACTTATTAGATAAGTTACTAATATATCTTATAAAAGCGTCGTTTATTGAATCTAATTATTGTTGAGTTAGAGCTAAAAATTAATAACGTGATGGAGTAAAGTATGGCATTAACAAAAGCTGAACTAGCAGATTTATTGTTTGAGAATGTGGGACTTAATAAACGTGAAGCAAAGGATATGGCTGAGTCTTTTTATGAAGAAGTACGTACAGCGCTACAAAATGGAGAAGGAGTGAAACTGTCAGGCTTTGGTAATTTTCAACTGCGCGCTAAACCGCAACGACCAGGCAGAAACCCAAAAACAGGCGAAGAAATTCCGATTACTGCGCGTCGCGTAGTAACATTTCATGCCAGTCAGAAGTTAAAAGCTTTGGTTGAGAAGAATTATCATGGAAAACAAAAAAGTAAATAACCCCCCGCTTCCAATTCCAGCCAAACGGTACTTCACCATTGGAGAAGTTGGTATTCTTTGTGGCGTAAAGCCGCATGTATTACGTTACTGGGAACAAGAGTTTACGCAGCTAAAACCTGTCAAGCGCCGTGGTAATCATCGTTATTATCAGCATCAAGAAGTATTATTGATACGACGTATCAGAGAATTGCTTTACGATGAAGGTTTTACGATCAATGGAGCGCGTAATCGTTTGAACCATAGCGACAATAAGCTGCCCCCAATAGAAGAAGTTATTGTTAATCCGATATCCACGGTAACAGATTTAGGCTATGTTCGGCGTGAAATTAGAAGTATTGTGTCGCAATTGCTTTCTTAAAGGAAGGACTTTTCAGTAATAGTCTATAAAGTTTGGGTGTTTTGTTTGTTATAATTTACTGTTCGGGGCGTAGCGCAGCCTGGTAGCGTACTTGCATGGGGTGCAAGTGGTCGGAGGTTCGAATCCTCTCGCCCCGACCATTTGATAGGTACTCATTTTTTTAAATATGATTGATGCTGAGTTTTATGTGTAGGAAAGTCCGTTTGACCATCCGGTGGCTAACATAAACTTATAAAAATGCGCATACTGCTTAGTAATGATGATGGATATTTTTCCCCTGGTCTTGCTTGTCTTGCTGAAGTACTTTCAGAAATTGCAGAAATTATAGTTGTCGCACCCGAGAGGGATCGCAGTGGATCCAGTAATTCGTTAACGCTGGATCGTCCGCTAAGCTTACATAAATCCCATAATGGTTTTTATTATGTCAATGGAACACCAACAGACTGTGTCCATCTGGCAGTGACTGGTATGCTTGATTTAGTGCCGGATATGATCATTTCTGGTGTAAATAGTGGTGCTAACATGGGCGATGACACGATTTATTCAGGCACTGTTGCTGCCGCTACAGAAGGTTTTCTACTCGGAATTCCTTCGCTGGCTATTTCTTTGACTGATACGTTGAATGAAAATTACTTAACGGCTGCCCGTGTGGCCGCTGATATGGTGAAACGATTCAGAGAAAATGGTATTCAAAGTCCAGTTTTGTTAAATATCAATGTGCCGGATATCGAATATCAGAAACTTGAGGGGATCGAGGTTACTCGTCTGGGAAGACGCCATAAAGCAGAACCGGTGATCAAGTCGAAAAATCCTCGTGGAGAGATCCTATACTGGGTTGGTGCAGCAGGTGCCGCACAAGATGCAGGAGAGGGTACGGATTTTTATGCAGTTCAGCATAATCGAGTTTCGGTAACCCCGCTACAGATTGATCTAACACGATATGATCAGTTAGATCTCATAACAAGTTGGCTTGATATATAAATAGGTCATTGTTATATTTGAGTGATTTGAAATTTTATGGATACTAATTGGTGAATGTTCGTCATTCTGGAATTGGTATGACTTCTCAGCGCACACGTATGCGTATGATTGAACGCTTACGTGCACAAGGAATTTCTGATGAAGTGATTTTGTCAGCTATAGGTACAATTCCTCGTCATATTTTTGTTGAAGAAGCGCTGGCAAGCCGGGCTTATGAAGATGTTTCTTTACCCATAAATTATGGGCAAACGATATCCAGTCCATGGATTGTTGCGCGTATGAGTGAGCTATTACGTGCAAATTCTATTTTAGGAAAAGTCCTGGAAATTGGGACAGGCTGTGGCTATCAGACTGCAGTGCTGGCGCAGATTGCGCAAAAAGTTTACTCGATAGAACGTATAGGGCCATTATTGACTCGTACCAGAATTCGATTGCATGAATTGCAGATCAAAAATGTTTATTTGAAGCATGCGGATGGTTTGTTAGGGCTTGCGGAAGCAGGGCCGTTTGATGGTATTATCATGACAGCAGTGACAACCCATGTTCCTGCTTCATTATTGGAGCAACTGGTGGTGGGCGGCAGGATGGTTTTTCCCAGAGGAACTCAGAAACAGAATTTGTGTATTATTGAACGGAATTCCCAAGGTTATACTGAAACTGTATTGGAAGAGGTGAATTTTGTACCCTTACTAGCAGGGGTTATAAAAAAATAGCGACGCAGGAAATATTAAAATGAAAAATGTTGCAACGATCAAGCTAAGCGATATTGATATCTGTAAATATCTCGTTAAGATATTTATTGCTTTATCAAGGCGATTACAATCATCACCTTTTAATTTTTATTTTCCGCTTGCTTTTTTTTTACTGGTTGGATGCAGTACAACACAGCCGCCAGTGCCTGTCGTCGATAGTGTAAAAAGCGGTTCATCGAGACCAGCAAAATCAGCTGAATCAAGTAATCCAGATAATCAATTTTATATCGTGCAAAAAGGGGATACGTTGTACGGCATTGCACTGAGTCATGGCATCGATTTTAAAAAATTGGCAGAGTGGAATGATATTTTTGATCCAAAAACTATTCGGCCGGGACAGAGGATTAGTTTGTCAATGCCAGCGAGAGATTTGCAACCTGAGTTGTTTGCTTTGCCCCAGCAACCCATAACAACGACAATTGATCCGACCATACATCCGTCTGATCCAAAAAATACAATTCCACAGGAAAGTAGTAGTATTGTCGATGCGGGTAAAGTGAGAACAGGCCCTAAAGCGCTTAAATTGCCTTTTTCAGAGCAGAATGTCGCTCGATTAGAATATCCAACTAAAAGTCCGTTGCCAGCAGTACAATCTGCTTCTTTCTCATCTACTGCTGCAGAAAAAAATACGAGAATTGAAGTAGCTCCTCAACCTAATCCATCAAAACTTGATAAAGCTTCCAATTATTCTAATGCTGAATGGATATGGCCGACAACGGGAAGATTGTTATCATCTTTCTCAAAAAATTCCAAAGGTGTAAAAATATCGGGGCAGTCAGGACAATCGGTTTTGGCATCTGCTGCAGGCGAAGTAGTTTATAGTGGCCATGGTTTGCGCGGCTATGGGAATCTGATTATTATCAAGCATGACAATACATTCCTCAGCGCCTATGCGCATAATAGTAAACTTCTGGTCAAAGAAGGAGAAATAGTAACCAAGGGCCAGAAAATTGCAGAAATGGGTAATACAGACACAGATACGATTCAGTTGCATTTTGAGATACGCAAACATGGTAAACCGGTAGATCCACTGGAATATTTGCCGCACCAATCGTAATTAAGGAGCCATAGTCAAATCTGGTGTATAGAGAATCAGACGGCATTCTGTTTTTGATCTCCAGCTCCCACAATTTTTTGTTTTGGCAGTTCTTAGTCTAACAGTAGCAAATACTGATTCAATCGGATTAGTGGTTCTGATGTGCTGCCAGTTTTCGGCAGGATAATCATAGAAAGCCAACATGGAATCTTTGTCCTTGGCTAGGCAATCCATTGCACCCGGATATTTCGGACTGAATCTTTCAATACAATCATCAAAGGCTTTGTAAGCCTCCTCCATTCCGAAACCTGATTCGGATGCACATCAATTGTTCAGCTAACTCAGCTAGTGTCTTGTCACCTTTGATCGCAGCTATTGCCACCTTGGCTTTGAATCCCGCTGCGTGATTCCTTCTCGTTCTCCTCATACTCCCGCTCCTTTTTTGCCACGAGCTTAACGGATATAGATTGAGCAAGATTACCACTTATCCAATTGTCCGAATTTGTGAGGTCACTTCTCTTTGACAATCTATCCAGCTTTCAGTACATATTTGTATCAGATCTAAAAGGTTTTTTTGTCAATTATAAAAAGGGCTAGCTGGCAGTTGAAAAACTATCTGTGTTGCCACTGCGGAACAAAGAAAAATTCAAACATGCATAGATTGTCTGTTTTCGCTTATTATTACCTTGCATCGGCTATTTCAAAAATGTTTCTCGGCGGCTTGCTTGCGCTTTGGTTTTGATCGACTGTCGCTTATTTTTAAAATTCCCATGAGGTATCGCCATGCTCAAGTACATTACGGTCGCGATAATTTTGAAGTTGTTTTCTCTCAATCCGTCCACTAAACGCGCTTATCGACTCATTGCGAACAATTTAGAAGCTCGTTCGAGAACAAAAAAACAATTGCCGTAGCGCTATTTAAACCGCGCCAATAACCTTCTCAACCTGAATCATCGCTATGGCTTTCTCAAGCAAGGTGATAAAATTCTAGAAGTTGGAACTGGATGGTTACACTGGGAAGCCATAGTCATTCGGTTGTGCTTTGACGTCCGATCAGTACTCTGCGATGTGTGGGATAATCGTCAGCTTACCGCCTTGAAAGATTATATTGCTCAACTTGAAGGAATGCTCGATGAGTTGAACGGAGACGATGCGCAGCTCGACGGCGCAAGGCGATTGATTTCCCAGATTAAGGCCGTGCAGTCTTTTGACGAGCTATATCGACTATTGGATTTTATCTATGTGATTGACAAAAGTGGAGAACTTGCCTCATTCGAACAAGAGGCCTTCGATTTTGTTGTTAGTTCTGATGTGCTTGAGCATGTTCACAAGGATTCCGCCTTCTCGCTCGTGAAAGGCTTTGCTAAAGTACTCAAACCGGGTGGATATTCGATGCACAAGAATGACATGAACGATCACCTATACTACTACTCGAACACCGTGTCTCCAAAACAATATATGCACTATTCAGACCGCATCTGGAAACGCTATTTTGAGAATGACGTGCAGTACATCAACCGAATACAGCTTCCCGAATGGCGCGCAATGTTCCATGACGCAGGGTTAGAACTAGTTCACGAAGAGACAAGACTGGAAGATTTGAAAGGACTCGAACTCGCGCCACTCTACCAAGATCTGTTGTTGGATGAGAAAACCTGTAGCAACGTCATCTTCCTGTACCGCAAGTCTCTTTGAAGTCTGATAGTTGAACTTGCGATTCCCCGTGGTCTTGCCACGGGGAAGGGTGCAGGGCGCGCGGAGCAAATTTATTCTCTTCGGGAAATCTTTAATGAGCAGGTTGAAGCTATCCTTGAGGATAGCTGTCTTGGGGTGGCAGAGTGCTGTCAAGTGAACTTTCTAGAGATTAATTAGTACGGATAAGGATCATGTTCATTTTTGGTACAGTCAGTACCGACATATTGCGTGACTAAGCTTGCAGTACTTATTAAGAGCATAACCGCACGAGAAATTTTCAGACGATGTCCACAATTAAGATGAAGTTCTGGGATGGAGAATTTTAGACTGATGGTTATTTTGCAAGTACAGTTGGCAAGCATGGAGATGAACAGATGATTGGCAATTATGAACAAAATCAAGGTAAGACGTATCAGAAATCATTCTCGGATTATCAGCTTGCATTGTCCTGAGTAAGAATACCCTGCTGCTTGCGGCGGGGTTCTTTATTTGCCAGGAAAACTGGTAGCAGCAGAAAATACTTTTTAGATAGAGGAAAATGTGCTATTTATTACTGGATACTGCTATAAGTTAAGGTATTAGAATATTTAGTAAGTAGAAACAGTAAATAATTGGGGATATTCTAAAAGCAGCGAATAGTGTAAAAATTAATTAGAGTTTATGGATAATAAGAGCAATCTGTTCAGATCTGTTTAACTCGCGATTCCCCGCAGTCTTGCCGCAAGGGATAGTTGCAGGGCGCGTGGAGAAAATTTATTCCATAAGATTATGAAAAGAAGTGTATAAAGATAATCATTAAGAGATGAAAGATTGATAAATAAAAAAATAAGGTAGTATAAGAGCTTGGTGTTGCCCTCTGGTAGGGGAGATGTACCAGGTTTAGACAAGATAACCATGCCGATCATCATTTCTCCATCTTGACTAATGTTCAGAAAGGATAGTTTTATGTTTACTTTGAGGCGTGGAGTAAGAAAAGGATTTCTTGTTCTTGTCGCTTTGTTATTTTTGTTTCTAGTCAATCAGGCACAGGCGAATTTCCGCTATTCCTCTATCGTAATTGATGCGGATACTGGCAAGGTACTGCACGAATCCAATGCTGATGCCGCCCGTTATCCGGCTTCGTTAACCAAGATGATGACGCTCTATATGCTGTTTGAAGCGATTGAACAACATAAGATGTCCCTAGATACCCGTATGAGGGTGTCGACTCATGCGGCATCCATGCCGCAGACGAATATCGGTTTGCTCACGGGCGATAGTATCAGCGTTCGTGAAGCGATTCCAGCATTGATCGTGCGGTCTGCCAACGATGTGGCGGCAGTGGTGGCGGAAGCATTAGGTAATAATGAAGCTAATTTTGGCCGTATGATGACCGATAAGGCACGCAGGCTGGGTATGCATTCCACTACCTTTCGCAATGCGTCCGGTTTGCCGAATGATGAACAAAAGACTACGGCCCGAGATTTGGTAACTTTGTCGATACGATTAATGAAAGATTTTCCGAAGTACTATCATTATTTTTCGACCAAGTCATTCAGTTACAAGGGCACCACCTATAACAGTCATAACCGTATGGTGCGTAATACCTCGGGGGTGGATGGCTTAAAAACTGGATTTATTCGCGCTTCTGGATTCAATGTGGCTACCTCCGCCAAGCGCGGTAATCGCCGCGTGGTTGCTGTGGTGATGGGAGGGCAAACCGCAGTCGCGCGTGATCAGCATATGGCACAGTTGCTTGATCGCAGTTTTAACCAGGGGCATATGCATGTTGCTAACAATACCAGAAATACTCTTATCACCCCGGCTACTAAAGTAGTAAGAGCCAGCACGTCGATCCCCGCTCCTGGCCCTAAACCATTTTCCACTCTGGAAAAAAAAGTTGAGCCAGTTATCAGTCTGCAACCACAAATACAGCTCCAGAAGGCTGCTATGCGGATGGATGATGGTTGGGCAGTTCAGATTGGCTCTTATAGTGAGTCTGATCGAGCTCATGTCCATGCACAAGCGGCTGCCCGTTGGATACCGGGCGAAGTGGTGGTAACCGAGGTCGAAATTAGCAGCCGTAAGTTGTATCGAGCACGGCTGGTTGGTTTGCAGGAAAGCCAAGCACGGACAGCCTGCCAGAATTTGACCCGGCAGGGACTGGAGTGTCTGGTAGTGAAGTCATAGGGTCACAGCCTGTGCACCTATGTTTGATGGGTTGGCTAAGTTTGGATTTGCTGATCTTCCGGTAGTCACTGATCAACGCGCCAAGGCGCAATGTTGTGTTCAGTAATGAGACTGTGTTTGCTGATGCGGGCATCATCAAATTCAGCTTGTTCAAGCGCATTGATCTGATAAATGCCGGAAGCGACTTGGATTTTTATGTGTCCATCCGCAACGGCGATATGGCCACTACCATCCTTTTGCATCTGGACACTAAAGCGGGTTCCGGTGTTTTTAATGATGGCATTGCCGACTTTGACTTCAAGTTGGTTGATTGCATTCTTCTTGATGCCAAAATAGACACTTCCCTTGAACAATTCGACTTGCACTGGCTGACTTTCTTTTACGGCAACAGAGCTGCGGATATCAAGTACCATGTCAATATCGGGTGCTATTGCTGTGGCAAGCTGTGTTTCCGAATTTGTTTCATAAAACCGCACGCTATGCGGTTTTCCAAAATACCATGTCATCATACCCAGCAGCACACAAACGCCAATAATCGCGCAGTGTAACGAAAAACGCCGCCAACTGAAAACAAAAATAAAGGGTTGTATAACAGGTGGCTCAGGTTTTTGCATATGAGTTAAACGAAGTAAAGTTCGAAAGCAGAAATTATATACTGATAGCAAAAATTCTTTTAGTCTGAATCTTATGACTAAGTACCTACTTCTTTATTTTTATGAAGTTTCTGCAAACAGGAAACAAGTTAAAATTGATGTCTAGCTCAGTTGTCACAGTAGCACAACTTTCAGGCAATCAAGCAGGCATATCACTATCTTGATAGACTGCCCAAGATAGAAAATTTAGATTTTTAATGTCAATTTAAGCGAACAATGAATACTCTTGATACATTCCAATTTGCTTTCCGTTCGTTAACTGCGCATCGCCTGCGCACCATTTTATCGGCATCGGGTATTGCCATCGGTATTGCTGCGGTGATTCTGCTGACTGCAATTGGCGACGGTATTCAGCGTTTCGTATTATCGGAATTCACGCAATTTGGCACCAATATCGTCACAATTACCCCGGGTAAAATCAATACCCACGGTGGTTCCTTGGGTGCCATCGGCAGTGTGCGGTTATTGACAATAGAAGATGCCATGGCGCTGAAACAAAGCCGCTATGCAGAGTACACCAATGCCAGCGTGGTCGGCAATGCGGAAATCCGCGCCCAGCAGGGTCGCAGTAGACGGGTAACTGCGTATGGTCAGGGACCTGATTTCGCCCGGGCATTCAATATGCAAATCGCTATCGGACAATTCTTACCGGATGATGATCCGCGCAATCCGCGCGCGTATGCGGTTTTGGGTTCCAAAGTGCGCACGGAACTGTTCGGTGATGCCAATCCGCTCGGCGCTTTGCTGCAAGTCGGCGGATCACGTTTTCGCATTATCGGTGTGATGGCATCCAAAGGCAATGTACTCGGTTTTGATCTGGACGACACGGTTTTTGTACCCACAGCTCGGGCATTGGAAGTTTTCAACCGGCAGGGCGTGATGGAAATCAATTTTTCCTACCACCCGGATGCACCGGTGCAAGCGGTAGTCGATGATATTAAGCATATCCTGGTGGCACGGCATGGCCGCGAAGATTTCACCGTTAAGCCGCAACAACAAATGCTCAACACGTTATCTACGGTTCTGAATGTATTAAAGTTCGCCGTCGCCGCGCTAGGTGGCATCTCCCTGCTGGTTGGTGCAGTAGGCATGGTCACGCTGATGCACATTGCGGTTTCCGAGCGCGTATCGGAAATCGGCCTGCTCACGGCATTAGGGGCGACACGCGCGCGAATCCGCATGTTGTTTCTGCTGGAATCGATCGCACTATCCACCGTCGGCGGTCTGGCAGGATTGATAATCGGAACGAGCATCGCATGGCTGCTCAAATTTTTGATTAGCGGTTTGCCAGTGAATATTCCGTGGGATTTTGTGTTCGGCGCGCTGTGTTTATCCATGGTGATCGGCCTTGCCGCCGGCGTGATACCGGCTATGCGTGCGGCAAAATTGAATCCGGTGGATGCTTTGCGTACGGATTAGAGAAAATGATTACGGCTTTTGATTCATTGATCGATTAAGAAAACCTGAATAATCTACATTTATCATTTCTAACATAGCAAGGAATTCTTGGCAATCAACAATATAGATCTCTCGTTCTACTCGAAATGACGGTCTTTAAAAGCTTCTTAATACATAACGAAGATAAGTGGGATAAAATAAACACAAACACATTCTTCTTTGACGCACCAACCCATCGATTGAGGAAACAACTTATGCGTATTTTTCTCGCTTTGATCATGACCTTCCTGATTAGTCCGGTTTTGGCCTGCAACAGTACCCTGCTGGATCATAATTTTCGCAAACTGGCGGCACCGGAAACAGTGAATTTATGTGAAACCTACTCCGGCAAAGTGCTGTTGATCGTCAATACCGCGAGTAAATGCGGTTACACACCGCAGTATGAAGGATTGGAAAAGCTATATACCCAGTATGAAAAACAAGGTCTTGTCGTGTTGGGTTTCCCATCGAATGATTTTATGGGCCAGGAGCCGGGAACTGAAGCGGAGATTCAGGAATTCTGCCACCTGACCTATGGTGTCAATTTCCCGATGTTTGAGAAAACAACGGTGATCAAAGGAAATGCGCATCCTTTCTATGTGCAATTAGCCGAGTTATCGGGAACCTACCCAACATGGAATTTCCAAAAATACCTGATTGGCCGTGACGGCAAGTTCATCGCACAATTCAGCCCGCACACAAAACCGTCTGATCCGGCGGTTGTGACTGCCATCGAACAAGCTTTACAAAAATAAAATAATGAGCCACCTATAAATGAGAAGAAATTTATTCAATCCAAGCAAGTCATCTTGATACGTGCCGGTAACAAAAGGAGGTAATCCAAGAAATGAGCCTATTATCAATCCTAGTATTCTCGTTAATTTTCGGACTAATGGCAGGCGCCAGTGTCGACAAGTCGCATATTCTCCCGGTAGCGCTGATTTCAGCGATAATTCTCTATATATCGAGAGATAAAATCGCCGCCAGAGAGCCTGCAGCACTCTCGCATGTCGATGCACAAAGTAGCACCAACACAGCAAGTGATTATTACGCCTGGCCGGAACTGGGACAATTTGCTTTCGCAATCGCAGCAGAATCCTTTCAAGGCGCAATCAAACAATTGCTGCAGGAAAATGCAATAACCCCTGATGAAGATTCAGCCCTCAAAGCACACATTCTGATAGCGCATTTGATACCGGATAACGACAATTCCTACGACAGCAACGCTGTCCGGATTGATGTCAATAACCGGACAGTTGGTTATTTGAACCGCGAGCAAGCATTGAGTTTCAGGCGCAGACTGGATGAGAAGGGACTCGCAAATCAGATTACTACTTGTAATGCGATTATTACTGGAACTGTCGAGGTAAGCAGCGGTAATGGCGTGAGGCTAGATATCGCTCCATTTGATTGATATAAACCAAGCATCAATGAAATTTACTGTACTGATCGCAGATCAGATCGCGTACAGTTACCAAAGTAATTGAATATCTGTCAGCTCAGTTATTCATACCATTACTTACTCACCCATAACGATAAACTTTCAAAAAATCACAGCATTCATTTATGATATAAGTAATCTACTGTAATTAATGCGACGTCACTGCCACAGCACCCATTCTCCCGACCATGCCCTTTAGCCCAATTATTCTGTGGACAGATGCGCTCATCTATTTATTTGTCGCTATCGTGCTTTCTTTTATTGGGTATGTTCGTCATCACGAGCACCTGCTGACGCCCTGGAAGCGCGTCGGGCACAGCGCCAGCGGGATGTCTGCCCTCACCATTTTGATTTTCTTCTTGGTGATTGGCTTATTGGATACGGTGCATTTTCGCCCAGTCCTGGACCATAAAACCAATGATGGGGAAAAAATCTACAGTGTAGAGGTATTGAGTTTGCTGGATATTGTGGTGACACCGTTACGCACCCATGTCGAAAAAACTTATTCAGCGCCGCTGGCATCGCATCTCTACGCAAAAGAAACCATTGAACTTCCGGATGGTAAGCAAGTGCGCGCCTTCGCACGGCTTGAATATGGCGGCGCACACCTGCAAAACCCGGAAACGGAACACATCGGCGATATTGTATGGCGCGGCGCAACAGGCTTGGCGTATGGCCTATTGGTTTGGGGAATCCTGGTTGTTTGTTTGTGCATGCTTCTGGCGCACCGTAACCAGCAAAGCTTCCAGCATAACCTGTCCGGCATTTGGCGCCGCACCACCGAGATTCCCTGGTACGCCATATTAATCACATTGTTAATTCTGTTGATGCTAATCGGCTGTGTATCCACACTGGCATCGCACTATCATGTTTTGGGCACAGATAAAGTCGGGCAGGACATTTTGTATCAATCACTCAAAAGTATCCGCGTCGCGCTGGTCATCGGCACCTTAACCACGCTGATCATGCTGCCGTTCGCATTGCTGCTCGGAATTATGGCGGGTTATTTCAGCGGTTGGATCGATGATGTTATTCAATATATCTACACCACGCTGAATTCTATTCCGAGTGTTTTACTGATCGCAGCCGCCGTATTGATGATGCAGGTGTATATCGAAACGCACCCGGAAATTTTTGAAACGATTGCCTCACGGGCGGATCTGCGTTTATTGTTCCTGTGCATCATTCTTGGGATTACCAGTTGGACCGGCCTATGCCGCTTACTGCGCGGGGAAACGATGAAGTTACGCGAATTGGAATATATCCAGGCTGCCCACGCATTTGGCGTCTCGCATTGGCGCATCATCAGCCGTCATATTTTGCCGAATGTGATGCACATCGTATTGATCGCAACTGTGATGGATTTCAGCGGTCTGGTTTTAGCCGAAGCTGTTTTATCGTATGTCGGGGTTGGCGTTGATCCATCCACAATCAGCTTTGGCACGATGATTAATGCCGCACGACTGGAAATGGCGCGGGAACCGATGGTTTGGTGGGCGTTAATGGCGGCATTTGGTTTTATGTTCACATTGGTACTGAGCGCCAATCTCTTTGCCGATGCGGTACAAAATGCACTCGATCCGCGCACCCGGATATTGAAACAAAGAAACAGTTTCTTTCATCGCCCGGCAAAGCAAGAAACCTTTCCGTTAAATAAAACCCCGGAAACAACCACGCCGTCAGCACCGTCTCAGCATCCATGAAAACCTTACTGGACATAGAAAATCTTCAGACGCTGCTGCACACCGGCGATGCACCAGTACGTGCAGTCGATGGATTAACCTTGAAAATTTCAGAAGGTGAAACGTTTGCCTTATTGGGCGAATCCGGATGTGGCAAATCGATGACAGCACTGTCGATTATGCGCTTGCTGCCAGATGCCGGTGAAATTGTTGCCGGTCAGATCAAAATCGATGGCACCGATGTGCTGCAATTGCCCGAAACCGGAATGCGCAAAATTCGCGGAAAGCGCATCAGCATGATTTTTCAGGAACCGATGTTGAGCCTGAACCCGGTTTTGACCATTGCCGAGCAAATTGATGAAGTGTTGAAGCAGCATCTCAATCTGCCACAACAAGCCGCGCAACTGCGCATTCAAGAATTGCTGGAACAAGTCGGCATACCGGATGCGCCGCGCCGCATGCATGAATATCCGTTTCAGTTTTCCGGCGGCATGAAACAGCGCGCCATGATTGCCATGGCGCTTGCCGGAGAACCTGAATTGCTCATTGCGGATGAACCGACGACTGCGCTGGATGTCACCATACAAGCACAAGTGCTGGATTTGATGCGGCAAATCCAGCAACGTAAAAACATGGCGATTTTGCTGATTACCCATGACTTAGGAGTAGTGGCCGAAATGGCGCAACGAATCGCGGTGATGTACGCGGGCGAAATTGTCGAGCTGGCTACCCGGGATGATTTTTTTAATCAGCCCGCCCATCCTTATTCACAGCAGTTATTCGCTTCCTTGCCCGGAAAGCAAAAACGCGATCAAGCATTGGCTGTCATCAATGGCAATGTGCCGTCCTTATCGCAACAGTTTGCAGGCTGCCGTTTCGTCGATCGCTGTAATCAAGCTTTGGCCTTGTGTCATGACACCATTCCGCAGTGGCATCCGGTTTCCGGTCAGCATCAGGTTCGCTGTCATTTATATAACAAAGATTCGATGCACGTTTCCAGCAACCTGATGACAGACAGTCTTATACGGAATGTTGTAAACATTGCACAAACAGCACACGCGTCAACAGCATCTTTCTTATTACAGGTAACCGATCTAAAAGTACATTTCCCGATCCGCAAAGGATTATTCAAACGCGTTGCGGGTCATGTCAAAGCGGTCGACGGGGTATCGCTGAAAATTGCTGCCGGTAAAACTTTGGCGCTCGTCGGTGAGTCCGGTTGCGGTAAAACAACGATCGGCAAAAGCATTTTACAATTGATTCAACCCACAGCCGGTAGCGTGCGTTTCAAAGATCAGGAATTGGTCGCGCTAGGCAGAAGCCAATTGCGCCAAATCCGCTCGCAATTTCAGATCATTTTTCAAGACCCCTACTCTTCGTTGAATCCGCGCATGCGAATTATTGAAATTCTGCAGGAGGGTATGAGTGCACTGCATGTTGAAAGAATTGATCACATGGACGCCAATAACCAGTCATCCGCTCCTTCCAGAGAAAAAGAGATTGATGCGTTATTGCAGCGCGTTGGTTTACCTGCTGATGTAAAATGGCGATTTCCGCATGAATTTTCCGGTGGTCAGCGGCAACGCATCGCGATTGCCCGCGCTTTGGCTGTAAACCCCAAACTGTTAATTTGTGATGAACCGACCAGCGCTCTGGACGTATCCGTTCAGGCGCAAATTTTGAATCTGCTCAAATCGTTGCAGAATAACTTAGGACTTGCATTTTTGTTTATTACCCACAATATCGCTGTTGTAGAATATTTGGCTGATGAGGTTGCTGTGATGTATCTGGGAAGGATCGTTGAACATGGACACATTGATGAAGTAATCGGCCGCCCCAAGCACCCTTACACTCAAGCACTGCTGTCATCTGTACCGCAGATCCAACCCGATCCCGATCGGCAAATTATCCATTTAAAAGGCGATCTACCGTCGCCAGCCGCACCGCCTGCCGGTTGTCATTTCCACCCACGTTGCCCTAAAGCGATGGCTATTTGCCGAGAAACCTATCCGCCTGTCAGTGCATTCAGTACAACGCATACTGCCCATTGTTTTCTTTATCCACAGGAACAAGGTTCTGAGAATTATGAGCATTAATAACGAAGTGGCGCGCCGCCGCACTTTCGCCATTATTTCACACCCGGATGCGGGCAAAACCACGCTGACCGAGAAACTGCTGATGTACGCCGGCGCCATTCATATTGCCGGTAGCGTTAAAGCACGCAAAGCCAGCCGGCATGCGACTTCGGATTGGATGGAAATTGAAAAGCAACGCGGCATTTCGGTCGCCAGCTCGGTCATGCAAATGGAATACCGCGATTGCGTCATCAATCTGCTGGATACGCCCGGCCACCAGGATTTCTCGGAAGATACCTATCGCGTACTCACCGCAGTGGATGCCGCGCTGATGGTGATCGATGCCGCCAATGGCGTGGAAGCACAAACCTTGCGCTTGCTGGAAGTTTGCCGCGCACGCAACACGCCGATTGTTACTTTTGTAAATAAAATGGATCGGGAAGTCCGCGAACCGCTCGATCTGATTGACGAAATTGAACGCACTCTCGGGATGTCTACGATACCCTTTACCTGGCCGGTTGGCATGGGGCGCAACTTCCGCGGGGTATGCGACCTGCAAAACAATTGTATGCGTTTATTCCAGCCCGGAGCGGATAGGGTCGGCAATGAAGAGGAAGTGATCACGAATTTTGATGACCCGAAAATGCATAAACGCTTTGGCACCGATCTGTCCACCGCATTGCAAGCTATGGATTTAATCAAAGGCGCCTCACCGGCTTTCGATCACAAAGAATTCCTCGCCGGTAAACAAACGCCGGTTTTCTTTGGTTCCGCGATCAATAACTTTGGTGTTCGGGAAATTCTCGATGCTCTGGTTGATCTGGCGCCGCCGCCTGAATCACGGAATGCCATCCAACGTGAGGTGCTGCCGGATGAAAAAAAATTCTCCGGCATGGTATTCAAGATTCAAGCCAATATGAATCTGGCGCACCGCGACCGCATTGCATTCGTGCGGGTTTGTTCTGGACATTTCAAACGCGGCATGAACTTAAAAGTCGCGCGCAGCGGCAAAGATATCCGCACCAGCACGGTGGTATCCTTTTTATCCCAGCGCCGCGATATTCTTGAGGAGGCCTATCCCGGCGACATCATCGGCATACCCAATCACGGCACATTGCAACTGGGCGATACCTTAACCGAAGGCGAAATTTTACAATTTACCGGATTGCCTTTTTTTGCACCGGAAATTTTTCGCACCGTGGAAATTGCCGATCCGCTGCGCAGCAAACAACTGAAATTAGGCTTGGCGCAATTGGGTGAAGAAGGCGCTATTCAAGTATTCCGGCCGCTCTTGGGCAATATGTTGTTACTCGGTGCTGTCGGTACATTGCAGTTTGAAGTGGTGGCACACCGCCTGCAGCATGAATACGGCGTGGCTGCTCGCATTGCATCGGCTAAATATCAATTGGCGCGTTGGGTTACCTGCGATGATCCACGCGAATTGCAGCGGTTTATTGAAGCGAATTCACATCGTATCGCCCATGATGCAGTGGATGCACCTACCTTTCTGGCATCCTTCGGTGCAGAATTAAGCGTTGCACAAGACAACTGGCCCGCCATCCGCTTTCATAAGCTGCGCGAACATGCCGGTCTGGTTTTTCAGAGTCATATGAATGGGTAATGACAAAACATGGTGAAATGGATATGGCTTTTTATATCACTGATTTCTCTAACTTCATCTACACTCGCAAGTGTTATAACCTATCCCGCTGCTGAAAAATTAACCCGGTTTGTTGTCCTCGGAGACATGCCCTACACAGATGCGGAATCTGCTCTGCTAGAACATCCCGATGGCGCAATCGCCACCGCCATTAAAGCACTCAATCCCCCAGTGTTGATTCACCTGGGAGATTTCAAGAAAGGCCGGTTGAGCTGCACCGATGAATTGTATAAAAACAATTACCAGCAAATCGCGCATCTTAATCCGCATAAAACAGTGTATACGCCCGGTGATAATGATTGGACCGATTGTGACCGGTTCAATATGTCGATGCGCTACGACGAATTGGAGCGGCTCAACACTTTACGTCAGATTTTCTTTTACCAAGACCAGTTTGAATTAACCAAAAATATTCCTGGCTTTATCCGACAGGAAGATTTGATTGAGAATGCCTTGTGGAAAATTGGCTCTGTTATTTTCGCGACACTGCATATTCCCGGAACCAATAATGGCAGAAAGGAAATTCTGCGCAGCGATAACCAGGTTGCATTGAATGCAGCGGATTATCGTGACCAATCCAATGCGAAATGGCTACAGCAATTATTTGCAGCGGCAGAATCTTTGCAAGCGATAGTAATCGTTTTTCATGCGGACATGTTTGATTTCGATCATGACAAACCTGCTTGCTCGGCCGAGAATCGCACCGAATGTGATGGTTACCGGATGCTGCGTGAGTTGATTAAAACTAAAGCATTGCAATTTAAGAAACCGGTTTTAGTAATTCACGGCGATACATTGGCCTATTGCCTGAATCAACCGTACACCGAAATTCCCAATCTTTGGCGGCTCAACGCACCCGGGGATATCAAATATGTCGATGCCAGCCAAATCTTATTTGATCCGGAAAACCAAGCAATGCCTTTTACGGTAACCGGTTTACTTGACCGAAAACCGGCTCCGGCAGTTTGTAACGATAGTTTTTTCGACTTATCCATTCTATTACCATTCTTGAAGTAGGAAGTTTTTCTATCATGATTTTTAGCATGACTGGCTACGCCATCGCAACTCAAGAAACATCCCATGGTTCTTTTAGCCTGGAAATACGTTCTGTTAATAACCGCTATCTGGATGTCCAGTTCCGCTTGCCGGACGACTTTCGCAAGCAAGAACCGGCGATGCGGGAACTGCTGGCCGCCCAACTTAGTCGCGGCAAAGTTGAATGCCGCCTAAATTTTTCCCCTTCCACGCAAGCTGAAAATAATCAGCAACTGGATAGCGCATTATTTGAAAAGCTTTTACTATTACAACGCACGATCAAAACACACCACCCTGCTGCGCCATCGTTAACGGTATCGGAAATCTTGAAATGGCCGGGCATGCTGGGAAACGACCACTCCCCCGCGGAGGAATCCGGTGAAATCGGCATGATGCTCCTGCAAAGCGCGCTGGAAGACTTAAAAGCCGCCCGGATACGCGAAGGCGAAAAACTTAAAGCTATTTTGCTAGAGCGCCTCAACCAGATCCGCCAGCTCCTGATCGCCGCATCCCCGCGTATTCCTGCACTGATTGCCGCGTTTGAGGAAAAACTGCGCACCCGCTTGGAAGAAATTCTCGGCACTCAGGAGGATGACCGCATCCACCAGGAAATCTCCCTATTTGCCGGAAAAATTGATGTGGATGAAGAACTCTCCCGCCTGCAAGCGCATCTGGATGAAGTGGAACGCATTCTGAATAAAGGCGGTTCTGTCGGCAAACGACTGGATTTCATGATGCAGGAACTGCATCGCGAAGCCAACACCATCGGCTCGAAATCGGTCGATCTGGAGATATCGCGGATTTCGATGGAATTGAAGGTAATTATCGAGCAGATGCGGGAACAGGTGCAGAATATTGAATAATGCGAATTCACAGTTGATACCAGGCAAGAACGAATGAATAAGAACATTACTTTGACCTAACCAAATAAATCTTGGATGGGGGATGCGCTTCGCGCATCCCCCATAAGTTAAGACTAGAAACCAATACCCATGTACCCACCAGCTGTCACGCCATCGACGTCAATACCGTCTTTCTTTCCTCCTGTGATGTGATAGCGCGCATCGACACCGGCATAGAAATCTTTCCATATTCGATAATCCACACCTCCACCAAACACGACGCCTGGAATAAAGAATGAGGCTGACTCTCCGGGAGGGCTAATGATGTGCATACCGAAACCGGCAGGAATGATCCAAGGTCTCAATCGAGAGCCTTCCATAAATTTTATTTTTGGCGACGCGTAGATGGATAGTTGACTGACCGTGATACTGTGTGGATTTAGTGTGCCCCCCACTAATTGGCTGGGTATGTTGGCCAGTGCATTGCCTTGTACATGCGACGAGAATTGTTTGTATTCGATCATCAATTCTGCCAGGACACTCGTTTTAGGTGCTAGACCCCAAGCATTCTTGGTTAAATTCCAATCAAAACCGGCGCCAAAATACCAAGCATTTTTGTCAGGCCGATCCTGCGCACCAGCGTTAACAACGTCACTATGAAACACAAGGCCATCGCGATGTTGAGCGCTATGCGCAAAACCACCGCGGAAAAATACCATATTGCCTTTACGGCCTCCTTGCTCTTCTTCGGCCAGATTTTCTTTCTCTTTCTGTTGAATATGCTCAATCTTCTGAGTTGCTTGACTAGATTCGGTGCGTACTTTTTCCAATTCACTTTGCAACGCTTGCATGCCGTTCTGCATCGCTTGCATGCCGTTTTGCATTGTCTGTAAGCGTTCTTCTAATTCTTTGATCCGTTTGGCAGCCGCATCTTGTGCAAGAACCTGAGGTGCTACAGCGACACTCAAAATGACCACTGAAATACGCAGAATGACGCTCACTTCGTCAAAAATTTTTCTCATTCAAATTTCCTTTCAGTATTTAAGAACAAATATTTTTCCAATCCAATATCTCTGACCATTTTCAACATCCCGAGGATCTTGAGATATTCCGAGATTTCTCAAATAAACTAAATTGCGCTAATTTCTGATTGGACTGGGAATATAAAGCCTGAGGTGTTAATTATTTGTTAACAAGAAAACAACATTCTCTGGGTGCAATCCAATCACTGGAGATATTTTTGAATAAGCTGATAGATGCAGATAATGTAATAATCTGAGGTGTTACGTCAGGAATTTTTCTTTCGAAGGAATGCAAAAGAAGCTGTTAACGGTAAGGATTAATCCTGATATCTTCTCAGCGCGGAGCAAATTTATTGAAATTATCGCTGGAAGTGCATCATTACAATTAATGTGCAAATTCTTCGTTGCTATGGCTTATAATTTCAAACGGATGTATGCAATGGCAACAGGCTAAAACCCAGAAAACCTTAGTTCAGATGGAAATCGAACTAAAAAATAGCGATAAGAAATGTATGGTTCCACAGTCAGAGGTACTGAAAAAGTATCAAACTGACACAGTTGAAATGCTTTCTCAATATTTGCTCTGCTAATTTTCCTATCCGACAGGCCTAGGATTATTTGTTTTTCTTTAAGCGCAAAGTAACGCAGAGACCAATGGTTCGATTATTTTCAATTGCCAGTTCTCCATCGTAGACTTGAATGATATCTCGGACAATGGCCAAGCCAATGCCGTGACCGGGTGTAGATTGGTCGGCGCGGACACCGCGTTCTAAAATTCTGTCAATTTCATGCAATTGTATGCCGGAGCCATCATCCTTCACCTGGATAACCACTTGGTTTTCGTGATATTTGGCGGATACATGGATGTTGTGGAGGCACCATTTAAAAGCGTTGTCGATCAGATTGCCGAGTAATTCCATTAAATCGCCTTCGTCGATGCGCAGACTGATCGCATCATCGATCTCGATGGTTATTGCCGGATGCTTGTTGCGATAAGCTTTTGCAACGGTGGTTACGATTCTGTCGACCATTGGGCGTAAGGTGATCAGCCCCATGCCAGGAGAACTTCCGGCGGTTGCGGCGCGGCGTAACTGATACTGGATGATGTTATCCATGCGGTCAATTTGTTCTTGAATTGTTATGCGCCGGTTTTGCGTGTCTTCTTCTCCATGGATCGCTCCCTGGAGAACGGCGAGTGGTGTTTTGAGACTGTGCGCCAAATCGGCCAGACCGTTACGGTAGCGTTTCTGTTGCTTGTGTTCGTGGTTGATCAAAGAGTTGATGCTATCGGTTAACAGCTTTAGTTCGCTGGGATAAATACCTTTCAAGTTTTCCTGCTGACCGGATTCAATTGCGGCTAGTTCCGTGGAAACCTTACGCATCGGTTGTAAACCCCAGCGTAATGCCAGCATTTGCGTAACCAATAGCAAAACAGCCATGACACTGAGCCATCCCCACAGGTCTTCGCGATAGCGTTCTACCTGCGCTTCGAACAGCAAGGTATTAGTGATGACGGTGAAGGTAAACGGATAGCTGCCGGATTGTGTTTCCCAGGCAACGCCGTAGCTGTATATAAAATGGGGCTTGCCGTCGATCATAATTTGCGCAAATTCTTTTTTCCCTTTTTCAAGGAGAGCCACGACCGGAATTTTTTCATTGAGCGATGACGTGGATTGCCAGGTAATGGCATTGGTGCGGTCAATGATAAATGCATAAGTATCCGAATTTACGTGACCAAATTCTGCATCGAGCAAGTTGGCTGGTACATCTAAAACGCCGGATTCTTCAACTTCCGAATCCCCCATTAACATGAGCAGCTTCGCGAATAGACGATCCTGCACACCTAGACGCGCGCTGTCATAAAATGCGCGATCCAATGCCAACGCAATTCCGACGATAAAAATCAGTAAAACCAAGGTTGCGCTGAGCAAAACGCGCTGATTTAAAGACATCATGAAGATTTGTTGCAGGTCAGAGTGAAGCGATAACCTCGTCCACGCATGGTTTCAATCGGATTCAGTGTGCCTTGGGGATCCAATTTGCGGCGCAAACGCCCGACCATGACTTCGAGTACATTGCTGTCACGGTCTTCATCGTGCGGATAAAGATAATCGGCCAATGTATGTTTGGAGAGAATTTCGCCATGATGCCGCACCAATTCTTCTAGCAGGCGGTATTCAAATGATGTCAATTCAATGGTTTCTCCATGGACAGTAACCGATTGAGTTGTGACATCCAGTGTGATGGGGCCGCATTTCAGTAATGTTTGCGGTATGCCGGTCGCACGGCGCAGCAGCGCTTTGACTCTGGCTTGCAGTTCCTCCATTTGAAACGGTTTGGTGAGGTAATCATCTGCCCCCATTTCCAGACCTTGAACTTTGTCTTGCCAGCCGCTTCTGGCGGTTAGGATCAGAATGGGCAACAGACTGCCTTGCTCACGTAGCGCCTTGATAATTTCCAATCCGGATTTGCCGGGCAATCCAATATCGATAATGGCGGCATCCAACGGATATTCCGTGGCAAAAAATAACCCTTCTGTGCCATCACTGCAGGTGTCAACCATATAACCCACGGATTCCAATTGCTGGCGAATCTGGTTTTGTAATTTGATTTCATCTTCGATGACTAGGATGCGCATTTCATTATTTTTGAAAGTAAGAAAAAAAGATCTGAATTAGTGGGTGGATATTACCGATCCATCCCTCGCGTTGATCAGGATGGTGTGGATTGTTCCTTGATTACTGAGTATTTTTATTCGATAAATATTGTCATCATGATTGATTGCGAGCACACGGCCTTTGAAATGCTGTTGTGCAATCGCAATCGCTTTCTGCTCGGTGATATCCGTGAGCGAGTTGCTGCCAGTACGATAATAGTTTGAGGCACTACTTTGCCACCCGGCCATTGCTTGAGTGATTGGGCCAGTCATTAACATCACAATCACTAAAATTTCCTGCCATCTATTCATAACTTAATAGTCCTGCGCACTGAAGGGACAAGCAAAGCGGCAACAAGTACGTTTGAGGTACCTGTTACCAGTTTTTCGTTTCAGAAGCGTAACATAAAGCTCGCATTTCCGGTATCAATGCCCATCATTCCATGAGGAGGAGCGCCATAAACCGGTGCTGGATAGTAATAGTTATACCGTGGCTGTGGGTAGTATGGCCGATTATAGCCACGGGGTTGACTATAAATATAATTGTATCCATTAAAATGGTTGTGGTGTTTTTGATGGTGATGGCCGTGACGATGGTGGCCATGACCGTGACCATGATGACCTCTGCCTGCTTGCGCTAAAGTGGGCGCTGCTAAAGTAAATGCTAATAACGCCATGATTAGAAGACTGGGCAACATTGTTTTTTTGGTTTTCATTTTGTGTCTCCTTTCAGTTAATTAACTCAGATTTATTTCGATTGGTGTTAATTTACACAGGAAGTTATGAATGGAAACTGAATAAAGGAAGGATGTAGCGGAATTGAAAAATTGCGCGAATAAAGAATTTAAGAGTGTAGTTTTTTTACATTTTGAAATGCAGGAGGATTAATGTTGATCGCAACAACAATTGATGCACGTCAATCATTTTGTACATTCGTACGAAAAAATAAGGTTTGGGTATATACTGAGAATATGCTGAGCTGATTAGCTTCGAAGACGTGGGTTGCAGGTTTTTCCTCGAAGTTACAGTCCGGCTGCTGGGGCTTTCCCAGAAATATTCATGTTATTAACGTTCTGTTAAAGAAAGGAGTAATTGTCATGCGAGCTATATCAACAACTATTGCAGCAGGAACATTGGTGTTTTTTATGAGCACTCAGGTTTTGGCATCTGATGCAGGGCATACCTCAGAAGCGATGGAGCATGCAGGCAAAGCCCAAGCACATGGAGAAATGGGGCATGCCAAAGACGCGCTCCAGCATGCCAAAGACAGCTTGTCGCATGCTAAGGCGTCAAGAGATGATCATGCGGCATCGCATAAGCATATGGATGAAGCAATCAAGCATTTAGAAGAAGCGATTAAACATGCTGATATGGGACATGGACCTGAATCTGCCAAGCACGCAGAAGAAGCCATGAAGCATATGCGCCAATCCGGTCATTGATTATTTAGGATCAATAATTCCCTCGGCTTTGCCGAGGGACAAAATCTCTAGTCTTTCGCACCCATTTCTAATGCCAGTTTTCTGGATAATTGCGCTGCCTCCTCGGTAACCGCCATATCCAGCCATCCCTGTAGATGCGTGCAGGTAATATCAGCTAGCGCCTGGATCCAGGCGCTACGTTCATTGAGGCATGGAATGTAATGGAATTCTTTGCCACCCGCTTGTACAAAAGTGTTTTTCGCTTCTATGGCAATTTCTTCCAGGGTTTCCAAGCAATCGGATACAAAACCAGGGCATATCACATCGACACGTCGTGCTTGTTCCTTGCCCAGTTGCTCCAGTGTTACCGCGGTATACGGTGTCAGCCATTTGGCTTTGCCAAAGCGTGATTGAAAGCAAACGGAATATTGGCTTGACGTTAAGGCCAATGCTTCAGCCAGTAATCGCCCCGTCTTTTGGCATGTACAGTGGTAGGGGTCACCCTTATCCAGGCTTGCGCGCGGTGTGCCGTGAAAGCTAATAATCAGTTTATCAGGATGGCCATTCGCATCCCAGTAATCCTTTACATTCTGCGCCAAAGCAGCAATATAGCCTGGATGATCATGATATTGCTTAACGGTACGAATCGAAGGCAAGTTGCGCATCCGGCTTAATACCGAAAAAACATTATCCATCGCAGCGGCAGTACTGCTGGCAGCATATTGAGGAAAGAGTGGAATGATAAGAATGCGCTCACAACCCTGTTCTTGCATTTTTGCCATAACTGTTGCTACAGAAGGTTTGCCGATATTCATGGCGTATTCAACTATGGGCGGGTTTTGCAGCCGTGCTTGTAATGCTTCTCGCAATAATTTTGTTTGCCGTTCAGTATGAACCTTGAGCGGGGATCCTTCCGGCATCCAGATTTTTGCATATTTCTCAGCCGATGCTTTCGGTCTGAAAGGTAATATAAAACCATGCAGTATGGGCCACCAGATCAGTCTGGGTATTTCAATCACTCGAGGATTACTGAGGAATTCTTGTAGATAAGGACGCAGTGCCTGAGCGGTCGGTGCTTCGGGTGTGCCCAGATTGATGAGTAACACACCGGTTCGATTTGGCGATCCGTGCTGATAGATGGATTTGGAGGGCATAGTTATAAGTGTATTAGTCTAATCTGTTTAAAATAATAAGTTTCTCTAGAGCAACGATGTTTCAATAATCCGGCGATGAGTGTATCGCTAAAACAGCGTAGATTAATGCTGTGATAAGCCGCTGGAAAGGAGTTTAGCGGTAATTGCGACAATCGGAATGATACGTTCATAAGCCATACGTCGAGGGCCGATAACACCGACTGTACCGACGATTTCCCCTTCAATTTCATAAGGCGCTGTTACGACACTGAATTCTTCCAGCGACGCCACATCGGATTCTCCGCCAATAAAAATCTTGACGCCATGCGCTTGTCGGCTTAATTCGAGTAGCTGCAACAACTTTGTTTTGCGTTCGAACAATTCAAATAATTTTTTAAGGCTGATCAGATTAGCCGACAAATCTTCAACCTGAAGCAGATTACGCTCACCAGCTAGGACCACGGTTTCACTGCTTTCATTGACGGCATCACCACCGGCTTGAATGGCTGCATTCATCAGGCTGATCATTTCACTGCGCAATTGTTTAAGTTCGTTATCCAGACGCCCGCGAATCTCATCCAAAGTACAACCTGCATAGTGCTGATTGATAAAATTCCCGGCTTCAATCAGATCGGACTGGCTGTAGGGTATATTGGTAAAGATAATGCGATTTTGCACATCTCCTTCAGGGGTTACGATGATCAGCAAAATGCGCTTTTCTGATAAAGCCATAAACTCAATATAGCGAAATACAGCGCCTTTGCGTTTGGGCGTTACGACAACTCCGGCAAAGCGAGTCAACTCGGATAGTAATTGCGAAGCGACATTGATCAAGCGCGATGGATTATCAGGGTGTAATTGATTTTCCAGATGACTCAGTTCTATTCTATCCAGGGCTTTTACCACCAACAATGTGTCGACGAAAAGACGGTAACCTTGCGGTGTCGGAATCCTTCCGGCTGAAGTATGCGGACTAGTTACCAATCCCATTTCTTCAAGATCAGCCATGACATTACGGATGGTTGCAGGACTTAAATCTAATCCAGAGGACTTTGAAAGAGCTCGGGAACCAACGGGTTGACCTTCGTGGATATATCGTTCTACCAGTGTTTTTAATAATATTTGAGCGCGTTCATTTAACATAGTGTAATTCTACACGAATCAACAGGTCTCATAGTTTGGTTGTAAGCAGTAATTTTGTCTCACCGCAACTATGCTAAACTTTCTGGATACCGGCATATCAGTTATGAATTTGAGTTTTAGTGTGAATTAAGGTGTTTTTCTAGGAAATTTAATATTTCAGGTTAAGTGTGTGTAAAAGGCTATTTATACAACTTTGCCTGGCTGGCTTGTTAACTAACCTATTTTTTAACGGTAATTTAACGTTTATATTTAATTCTAATCCCAATACAATCAATAACAGCCAACGATAACCCAAGTAATGAATTCGCCATTTACAACTATTGCGTTGATCGGTAAACATAAAAATCCGGAAATCGCGCTACCGCTTCTCAATCTTGCCGAGTATCTAACGAGGAAGAATCATAAGATCCTGCTTGATCATCTCACAGCATCACATATTTGTAGTGACAAATATCCAGTGCTGTCCCTGGAAGAGATTGGTGAGAAGGCCGATCTCGCCGTTGTTGTGGGTGGTGACGGTACGATGTTAAATATCGCCCGCATGCTGGTTTCATATGATGTGCCGTTAATCGGTATTAATCAAGGGCGGCTTGGTTTCCTCACCGATTTATCCGTGGACACCATGTTTGAAACACTTGATGAAATACTGGCAGGAAATTACACCACGGAACGTCGCATGTTGCTATATGCTGAAATTATTCGTGACGGCGCCAGTGTTTTCGGTAGCTTGGCACTTAATGACGTAGTGCTGTATCGCGGCATGAGCAGTGGCATGATTGAGTTTGAGGTGAAGGTCAATAACGAATATGTGAATACACTGCGTTCTGATGGATTGATCGTAACCACGCCGACCGGTTCAACAGCCTATGCGCTATCATCTGGTGGCCCCATCCTACACCCCGGTCTGGATCTGATTGCGTTGGTTCCGGTTTGTCCACATACGCTCAGCAACCGTCCGATTGTCATCGGGCCGGATGCCAGTGTTGAAATCCAGATGCAAAGTGCGGTCAATGTGCGCATTAATTGTGACAGTCATTCTTGTTATGATCTGGAGCAGACAGACAGTGTTGTCGTGCGGCGTTTTCCCAAAACAGTGCGGCTGTTACATTCGGTGAATCACAGTTATTATCGGATGCTAAGAGAAAAACTGGGTTGGAGTGAATTTCCCTGATGACTCCACAGAATGTGCAATTATGCTAAAACACCTGGCCATCAAAGATTTTGTCATTGTTGACCGGATTGAACTGGATTTTATGCCCGGCTTCACGGTGTTGACCGGAGAAACGGGAGCGGGAAAATCCATTCTGATCGACGCACTGATGCTTGCTTTGGGGGAGCGCGGCGATACCAGTCAGATACGCCTGGGTTGTGAGCGTGCTGAAATCAATGTGACATTCGATATCAGCCGTTTGCCGGGGCTACTGCATTGGCTAGATGAAAATGACTTGCAAGGTGATCAGGATAGTTGTCTGATGCGCCGTATTATTGAAACCAACGGCCGCTCGCGCAGCTATATCAATGGGCACACGGTGACATTGCAGCAACTGCGCAGTGCAGGCGAACATCTGGTAGCCATCCACAGCCAACATGCACACCAGTCTCTGTTGCAGAAAGATGCGCAACGCGAACTGCTTGATGCCTTTGCCGCGTGCGGTGATTTGGCGCGCGCGGTCAAAACGGCTTACCAAAACTGGCAAGAGTGCTATCAGCAAAGAATTGCGATGGAACAACGAGCGGTGGAATCACGCGACAAGCGCGAACAACTTGATTGGCAGCGGCACGAATTATCAGCGCTAAATTTTACGCTTGAAGAATGGCAGGCATTGCAGGCAGACCAAAGCCGGTTATCTCATGTGGCTGCTTTACAGGCAGCGGCGGAAATGGGAATAGATGTATTATCCGAGCGTGAAAATGCGGTACTGGCACAGATTAATACCGTGAATGGGCAACTGCAAAATTTGCTTGAGTATGATAGTCAGCTTAAAACAATCACCGATTTTTTGGATTCGGCGCAAATTCAATTACAAGAAAGTGTTTACGAACTGAAACACTACCACCAGCACCTGGATTTGGATCCTCAGGTTTTACAAGATATTGAACAACGGCTGTTAGCGGTTCATACAATAGCGAGAAAATTTCGTGTTACACCGGAAGAGCTGCCGCAATTGCTTGAGACGATTACGCATCAACTGGAAACGTTGGGTTCAGATTCAGATATCAGTCATTTACAAGCACTTGAAGCCGATGCGCAGGCTGGGTATCACAAACAAGCTAAAGAATTAAGCGCCGCACGTCAAAAAGCCAGTAAAGCATTATCCCAGCAGGTGAGTGCTGCGATGCAGATGGTTGCAATGATTGGAGGGGAATTCTCTGTGGCATTGACGTCACTGGAGCAGGGTAATGCGAATGGTTTGGAGCAGATTGAATTTCAGGTTGCAGCACATAAAGGATTACCGTTACGGTCTCTGGCAAAAGTAGCCTCGGGCGGCGAATTGTCACGTATCAGTCTGGCAATACAAGTCATAACCAGCAAAGTTGGCGTGGTGCCAACGCTCATTTTTGATGAAGTTGATGTTGGGATTGGCGGACAAGTTGCTGAAACTGTCGGTAATTTATTAAAGAAACTGGGAAAAGAACGCCAGGTATTATGCATTACACATTTGCCGCAAGTGGCCGCAACGGGAGACCAGCAATGGCAAGTCGTTAAATCTGCGGGTGAAATAGAGAATCAGCAGATAATTAGTAAGATAAATATCTTAGACCAACAGGAACGTGTGGAAGAAATTGCACGGATGCTGGGCGGTGTCAACATTACCGAGACAACACGTCAGCATGCGGCGGAGATGTTGCACAGTGGACCAGTGGATTAGGGCTACTACGAACGTATTTTTTCCGTTAGCGGATAAAATGACTGGTTCCCACTAAATCAATGATCATTCGCCGATAGTGCTCGGATTTACGGATCTGCAAGCGCTCAAGCGAACTGAGATTGTCGGTCAGCGCCATGCCCTGCGATTGATCAATATTCACCAGCCGTTGTTTTAACCAAGTGCGATGGCTATCAGGGAATGATTCATCGTTTAGATTCACTGCGTGATTGGTGGCAAGAAAAATAAAATCATTGAAGTCAGAGTCCGGATCAGCAATAAATACTTGTTGATGCGGAAAGACTTGGGCCAGTGTTTTTGCCACGGAAGCCAGTGCTGCATTTTGACCATTATCCAGAAATGAAACAAAATTAAGCGCAAGAATCCCTTGGTCAGTCAATAAGCCCTGTAATTGAGCTAATGCTTCAACAGTCAGTAAATGTGTTGGTTCTGAGCCTCCCGTAAAAACATCCAGGATGATTAAGTCATAGGGGCCTTTAAGCTGACGAATTTTATAGCGTGCATCGCCAATAATCGTTTTACCTGTCGGTACAAAACCAAAGAATTTAATGGCAGCTTCGGCGACAGCCGGGTCTATTTCTAGTGTGTCGGTTACTATGCCATACTCTTTCAAGGTCATCGCCATATGCCCCGCTCCTTGGCCAATCAAAAGAGCGTGTTTCATCTTGGGAGCTAAAGCGGGTAGTAGTGTCACAATTTTTTGATAGGCTAGAAGGTTCTCGCCGTGACTGATACTGGCTGCACCGATCGTTGAGGCATCTACAGTCAGTAAGCGTATGTTTTCCTCAGGCTTATCGATTACTCGAACCCAGCCGTATAGGCTTTCGCGTTCAAAACGGGTTTGAAAAAATTCATTAGATTCCGCTTGATTCGAATTAGCGATTTGCGGATATAACCCAATGCCAATAATAACTAATAAGACGGTAGGTACTATGGTCTTCGTTGATTTTAAATACCGATGTTCAATATAAGCAACGACGATGGCCAGTAGAAACAGTGCAGCCCCCAAGCCAATAAAAATTTCACGCGAACCGATCAATGGAAATAAATAAAAGCCGAGGAATAAGGTTCCTATTACACTGCCTACCGTACTGACCGCATAGATGGAACCCTTGCTGGCGCCCACCTTTGCTAAGGTGGCCGTTGATAACTTAACCGCAAAAGGTCCGACCATGCCGAGCATGATCAGGCTGGGTGAGAACAATATTAATGTGCTCAAAAAGCTACCTAAACGAAGTCCCAAAGGATCGGTAGCGAGTAAAACTGGCCCCGTTAGCCAGGGAATGATGATTGTTAGCAATCCCGCTATGGCGATGATGAGTGACAGTCCTGATTTGGTTCGGTCTGCCCAGATGCCACCCCAATAGTACCCTAAAGCCAAAGCAATCAGTGTGACAGAAATCAGAGAAGTCCAAACGTACAGGCTAGCACCATAAAAAGGTGCTATCAAACGTGTACCCAGGAGCTCTATCACCATGACAGCGGCGCCGGTCAGAAACACGGTGCAGTATAGCCAAGCTTTTCCAAGAATATTTGAAGGAGATTGATTCATAGTTTACGTTGAATGGTTTTTTTATTTTCTTAAAAATGCTACGTTTAAATTTTAAGAAGCGCTTTTTATTAGGTGCTTCCGGTTGTTGAAATCCGTTGGAGAAAGCATGCTCATTTAATCTTTAAAAAAACCAGAAATCTTTATTAATTTTGGCTGGAGTTCTAGAATTGTAAGTAAGAAAAGCGGCGTTGATAATGCGGCAAATTGTCGCAGCATGAATAAATATAGAATTGCATAGTGTGAAAATTTAACTATAAAACATATATCAATTATATTGTTAAGTAATTTGTTCTTTGATTTGTGAAAAGTAGATAAAGGCATGCGACATTTTGTCGCATTGTTTTTTATTGCAAGAAGAAAGATACTCGCAGCCTGTATTACCAGTAATGATAAGTAGTCAAACTTATCAATTTTATTAAAGTGTTATACACAACTATTTTTATAATATTTCTTAGAGTATCAATAAAATTATGAACAAAATGAAATTACTTACACGCGCATTGGCGGGCATCATACTGATGGGTTTGGGGCAAAGTGTGCTGGCGCATACCCGATTGAATGTTCCAACGGCGGTTGAAGGCACACGAAGCATCAATCACGTCATGATAGGCCATTCTTGTACTGACACCACACGTACTATCGGGACCTCAGTTGTTTTTCCTGACGGTGTGGATTCAACAATTCTCGTGGGAGGGGCACCTCATAGCGGTCCACTGACTGACTTCTTAACCAACTATGGAAATAATGCGCAGTTGATTCTGGATCGCTCCTTTGCTGCAATGGATGAAAAAACCTCAAATAATAATGTTGTGGGATTCTGGGCGGGTGGAGGAGACGGTATGCCGGCTAATTTGAACGTGGCGCTTCCCTTCAGATTGACGGCAGCTAGCATTGCGCCCACATCCTGCGCCAGTAGCGTAAAAATCTATGTGTCCATTATTGATATCTGCGAAGTGACCAATGTAAGTGGCTTCAAAGAAGGTACTGTTGAATTATGGACCCATAACAACCTCGGTACGCCGTATGATCGTGTGAGTACGACTGACGATGGTCCCGCATCATTTATTATCACGCGCGATCTTGTGGCAAATCCACTGCCCTCCTCATGCGGCGGTGCGGGTGTCGCTGTTGAAGTGAAGCCATCGGCTGCGCAGATTAATCGCGATATGCCAATAAAATTCAACGGACAGCAAGTCTGGCCTTTGCCGTAGCCGTAAATTACTGCATCAGAAGAAAGCTTCTTTGCGGCTCACCGCAACAATAAGAATCGACAAGTGATTGCTGCACGCTTGTCAATTTTTATTGTTGCAGGTGCGACATTTTGTCACATTGCTATTTGTATGTCTGAAAAGGATAATAAGGTCAAATAGCTGCAATGGTGTGGTTTATAGATAGTCTATGAGTCACTTAACGACATAAGGAGAGTCAATTATGCAATCCAGAACTCTGAAAAAATTATTAATCAGTATTTTTATGCTGGTGTGTACATTAGGCTATGGAGGTGTCAGTAGTGCGGATGATGCCGGTGCTACTATGGACCCTAATGGCAATGTCGCGAACTTTACCGGTTATGCGTTGGTTACTTGTTTAGATGATGTTGGGAAGACAGATCACTTAGTTGCCAGTATTAGAGATACGTCGCCACCACAAGATAACTTATTGGTTAGTCTGCAAATAATTAAAGGAGTCCTAGCAAACAGTACTACCGATCCGATTTCAGGAGATGATGATTTCAGTCCTGAGATTAAAGTGCAGGGTGGAAAAGGTGTATATCAATTGCTAGTCAATAAAACTGGTGAGGGCGCACGATCTTTTTTAGTGTCCTATCATTGCCAGACTGCTGATACGCCGCCCATACACACGGGAACGGTAATTGTTGTTCAACAATTTAAGTAATGGCCATATTTATTGTTTGAATCACACAATTTTTCTTTAAGATCGTTTAGGTAGCTACACAATGAAAAAAACAAAATTATTATTTCTGATCGCTTCAATACTGGGTTTGTTTGCAACCGCATCATTTGCGGAGCATCTGGATCAGATATCACCTTCCTGTGTATTGACGACATTGGATGGTAGCCCTGCGCATAATTTACAAGAGCTGAAAGGGGAAGTTGTTTATGTGGATTTCTGGGCATCGTGGTGTCCGCCTTGTGTAAAATCCTTTTCTTTTTTAAATCAACTGGATCATGATTTGAAGGATAAAGGGCTGCATGTGATCGGTGTCAATCTGGATGAAAAAATCAAAGATGCACAGGAATTTCTTGCTAAGTATCCGGCTAATTTTTCCATTGTTGCAGATTCAAATAAAGAATGTGCCAAGGTTTTTGAAGTGATGGCGATGCCAACATCGTATGTCATAGACCGGAAAGGAACCATTCGCCATATACACCAAGGATTTCGCCCGGGTGAAACGGAAGAATTGCGTGCTTTAATTACGCAGCTTGTGATGGAACATCCCTAGGAATGACAACGATTATTTTGACTAGCATGAAAAAGATTCAGTATGTCTTAGTCAAATTAGTACTTGTAATAGGTATTGGGTTGTCGGCCGGTTGTATCCACGTGAATGCCTGGGAACGAGGAAATCTGGCAAAATCGCAGATGGAATTGGATCCACACCCGCTGCAAAGTGAAATACAATCGCACAATTACAGTAGCCGCGAAGCGGCTCCAAGCCATAAGTCTTCTTCAGGGGGTGGTGGTTGCGGTTGTTACTAAACTGACCCTGCCAGAAGCTGTTTTCTTTAGGTCAATAAAATATGCAACGAAATAGTATGCCCCAACGCCCGGGCAGCAATCATCATTTAAAAGATCCGGAAATACAGTCTGCAAAGCCAAGAAATACTACGCTGCAAGCATTAACCTCGGCGGCACTGGTATTGCCGGGTTTGTTAATCACACCAGGGCACGCGGCAGGAACAGATCGGATCAATTTCCAGTATAGCCGCTACCAGGAAGGTGAGCGTAATCTCTATGGTGCCCCGAATAACTTAAAACCAATCAGTGCCGATGTTTTGCATGGCAGTGGCATTTTTTCTCTTACCGATCGCACCAAATTTTCTTTTGGGTATACGCAAGATACTTGGTCAGGCGCAACCCCCGTCACTACAACGCCATTGGCTACCAATGGCGGTAATCGTCCCTATACTGTCAATGGAGTAGTGGTCGGTGCCTCGCCTATTCTGAATAGCGCAATACTTTTAGACCGCGATTTAAATCCCATTGGAACGGACCCGCTTACTAAACAATCAACGGGCGTTGTTGATACTCGATCCGTACTCGTCCTATCGTCTGCTTCTCCGGAAACACGCCGCCAAGCCAATTTTGGTTTGAGTCATGAATGGAATGAATCGGCTCTGAACGTGGGAGGGGGATTTTCCAGAGAAAGAGACTATCAATCGAGCTTTGGCAACATGGGTGCTCGCCTGGACTTTAATCAGAAACTGACCAGTGTTAAATTTGGAGGCGGCTATACGCACAGTCAAGTCGGCGCAATTCTCGATGGCGACTCATCTCCGTATATCACTAAAACTGCGTATACACAGCAAATTGTAAATCGTGGCGGTTCCGAGATTTTGCGGGGTAATCGCCAGGATTGGATCGCAAATGTTGGGTTAACTCAGGTTTTGAGCAAGAATGCATTGATCGATGCCAATATCGGCTATACGCATAGCAATGGATTTCTGGAAAATCCTTACAAAGCGACATCGATCATTTTTATTGATCCGAATCAATTAAATAGTAATTTAATCACCGGTGATGTACGCGCGTTCATTGAACAACGCCCTGACATTCGTAACCAAGTAGCTTTAAATGCAAAGTACATTCACTACATTAATCCCTTTAATGCAGCGCTGCACCTGGGCTACAGGTTGTCGGTAGATGATTGGGGTGTGAATACGCATACCTTTGATGCAAGCTGGGTGCAACCGGTTGGAAGCGGATGGACGTTGACGCCGCGGGTTCGTTATTATTCACAAGATTCTGCAAGTTTTTACCGTCCTTATTTATTCTCTCAACAAGCTTTCCGGAGACAAGAAACCGATAGTCTCGGACGACAAGTCTGGTTTGATGGGAAAAACCCTGCTATCCAGTATTTTGGCAACTCGCTTGATAGTCTGGTTGATCAGAACGGTAATCCAGTCGATGGGCTTTTGGTTAATCCGCAACCGATAATGAAGTCATTTGATGCTGGAAAATTACCCGATAATTTTTCCAGTGATCACCGCTTGGCGGGGTTTGGCGCATTAAGCGGCGGCGTGGTATTAAGCAAAATGCTCGGCAAAGGCATCGCATTGGAAACCGGCTTTGAATACTATACGCGCGCCAGTTCGATGCAGATTGGTAATGGCGGAAATAACAGTTTTGCTGATTTTGATTATTATGTGGCGAATGCGGCGGTTAGGTTTGATATTGAGCCGACCACTTCGCTGCCGATAGGTGGTTCAGGCGGATCTTCCGAATCACATCGTCATGCGGCCTCGCATCACGATCACAAAATTCCTCCTGCGGGCATTATGTTTGGTCATATGCTCGATAAACCCGGGGATTTTATGGCGGGGTATGGATTTATGTACAACTGGACCGGTGGAAATATGATGCATGGTACCCATAAAGTGAGTGATCAAACCATCATCGATCAAGGGTGTGGGAATAGTTCGTGTCAATTTACTCCCGCCTTTATGGATATGCGTATGCATATGGTTGATCTGATGTACGCACCGACCAAGTGGTTCAACGTGATGTTGATGCCAACCTTTATGGATATGGACATGAATCTGCGCCAATTAGCCGGAGCAAAAGTTAATACTTCGGGTGCACATGGTCATCATGGCGCAGCGGGGCATGAAACCGGTGCCGTAGGCGATACCTATTTTTCATCACTGATTAAGCTGTTGAATATTCCTGGACATCGTGTTCATGCGAATCTGGGATTCAGTGCACCGACCGGAAAAGTGGATATCGAAGTACGGCGTACGCACCAAGCGGATGGCGGGTTGATTCATTTTGGTATGCAATTGGGTAGCGGTACTTGGGATTTCACCCCGAGTTTGACCTATGCCGGGGAAAGGAGCCGCTGGTCTTGGGGTACGCAGTTGAGTGGTGTCAAACGCATGGAAGATCAAAATAAATCCGGTTATCGTTTGGGCGATCTATTTCAGGCGACAACCTGGGGCGGTTATGATTTAACCCATTGGCTGACTGCGTCCGCACGTGGCGTGTACACTTGGCAAGATGCGATACAGCGAGACTTTAATCAATTTAGTGCGCGTATTGGTCCGATGGATTTTCCCGCGAATTATGGCGGACAATTCTGGGATGTCGGGTTGGGGTTGAACGCCAGGATCCCTGGCGGTCGGTTCGCCGGTAACCGCTTTGGTTTCGAGTGGATACAGCCGGTCAAAAGTGATTTCAACGGATTTCAGCTGGACCGGCAGGGTGCGCTTGCGGCTACCTGGAGCTACCAGTTTTAGGTGAAAATGAAATCTGTTTTTCCAAAACTATTATAGTTTTTATAGCGTTACACAGAATGTAACTGCATGGCTCACCTAAAGTATTATCACTACGATTTTAAAGCGATGGGTTCGCCTTGTTCGATTCAGCTTTATGCTAGCAGTGCTAAGAAAGCGAAGCGTGCAGCCAAAATTGCTATGGATGATGTGTATCGCCTGGAAGCAAAATATTCCCGCTACCGCGCAGACAGTTTTTTATCTGAGATTAACCGTATTGCGGCACAAGGCGGTCATATTCGTGTGGATGATGAAACTGCCGGGTTACTCGATTATGCAGACACCTGTTATCAACAAAGTGATGGTTTATTTGATGTTACTTCGGGGATCCTGCGCCGCGCCTGGGATTTTAAGTCGGGAGCCATACCGGATCAGGAAACGATTGCATCTCTGCTCGAAATGATAGGCTGGCATAAAATCAATTGGCAACGGCCGCTTCTGGCATTTACTATTCCCGGTATGGAGATCGATTTTGGCGGGGTTGTCAAGGAATACGCCGTCGATCGCGCCGCTTCGTTATGCCGGAATGCTGGGATTAATCATGGTATCGTTAACCTGGGTGGAGACATCAAAATTATCGGTCCGCATGATGACGGCAGTCCCTGGCGTATCGCGATACGCCATCCACGTAACCCCGACGGTTTATTGCAAACACTATTATTGCATTCCGGCGCGCTGGCAAGCAGCGGAGATTATGAGCGGTGTATTACCTTAAATGGCGTACGCTACGGTCATGTGTTGAATCCAAAAAACGGCTGGCCGGTCAATGACATGGCAGCGGTCAGCGTCATCGGTGAGTTTTGCGTTGTTGCAGGCAGCGCATCGACTATCGCTATGCTGAAAGGTCAAGAAGGACCTGAATGGTTAAATGCACTTGGGTTGCCGCACTTATGGGTCAATGTACAGGGAGAATCCGGCGGCTCATTGATGGCGTGAGTGTTGATGATTGATTTGATCAGAGAAGCTTGGTGTGTGCTGGCGACTTTGGATTGAGATAACGGATTGTTAATTTAAAAAAAGCCCCGCCAAGATGCGGGGCCGTCCGAAATACACTTAAGGAGTCGTTCATAAATAACTGTAACACTTGGATCACATCTGGCGGGCACACTGCGGCGTTGTTCGTCGTCGACATAGCCTTGCTATGACTCCTCCTCTCGCCTTGCATTGCATCCAGCCAGACGCGTTCAATTGTCACTCTTATTTTTTCACGACTCCTAAGCTAAACTAAATCAAACGTTTTCTTTTCTGCAGTGAGCCTAATTCCGAGCAAGCCTAAACCGGCCAACAGCATGGCGTAAGTTTCTGGTTCTGGTATTGCTGCAGAAATCGTTAAGTCCCCAACATATGAACCATTCGTATAGCCATCAAGTAAGTTGCCTTTTAGTACCAGTTCGTACGAATGGCTATGAGGTAAAGGACCAGAAAACTTAAACCACTGTGATAGATCAGTAAATCCATCATCTGTAGCTATAAGTGTATTATCAGTTAAATCCCATAAGCTAAATTCAGAAAAAGTTAGATCGAAACTCCCCGCGAAACCTACTATCACACTATCGCCACCAAAACCGCTATAGCCTACTGGCAAGTTGAAAGGAATATGATCTTCGAAAAGTCCGTTAATATCATTATTGCCAAAATCTGCAATAGCTTCAGTTGGATTGATTGGATTAAGATACCAAGCACCAAAAGAGGTACTCGCACTGGCAGTTTCAATTCCAAACCCCAATGAAACCATTGTAATAATCGTTAATACTTTTTGTCGGGAACTATTTCGCATACCAAACTCCTAAAATGAGATTGTAAAAACTTTTTCTTGTATCCATTCAATCAAAAGCAGAAAAAGTATAACACTTGGATTTATAAAATCCCTCACGTTTTTATGGTTCGTTTATACCAAAATTGTCCTAGTATAAATGGGATTTATTTTGTTAGTTAGTATGTGGTGCAAGTGTGAGTCGGGGAACATGCCTGCTGGTAGTTGATTGCATCTGTGCGGTAATAGATCGATGGTTATAAAATAAACTGCAATAGTCGATCCTGAAATTTACTGCTTTCGGGATAGGATTGATTCTTGCAGAAAAATTAATGAATACCTGCCCATTGCATACCTTCGCTTAGTTATACCGGGATTTTCCATGGGGTCGGTATCTGGGTGGAGGCATATCTCGACTACTGCTACATTTCGACGCGACTGGTGTACGCTACGGCCATGTGTTGAATCCAAAAACTGGCTGTCCGTTCGATTATATGGCGGGTCAGCATCATCGGTGAGTTTTGTATCGCTGTAGGTAGCGCACCGACTATCGGTATGTTGGAAGGTGAAGAAGAGCCTGAATGGCCGAGTGCGCTGGGTTTGCCTTATGGATCAATGTGCAAGGAGAATCAAGCGGAGTGCTGATGGAATGAGGTGGTTTGTTTAGTTTTACAATAATAATTGGCAATGTATTCACATAGGTTTTGATTATGATTAAACTGCTAAGACTTAATCAAACCACTTAATAGCGAGTGACTTATGAAAATCTGGAATTCGTATTTTGTCAGAATAGTCAGTTTTTCCGTTCTGATGGTTGCTGCACCAATGGTGCAGGCATTGCCGGATGAGTGTAAGAATTTGACTGCACCGGCCACTTTTCTGGAAGCGAATGGTCTTGTCTGTTTGCAAAAAATCATTGTGACCGATTCATCGGGTGATCAGTTATACAAAGCATCACTACAATGGCTGGGAGTGGATAATCCAAACCGGTTTAAATTGTTGAGTGTGGAGTTTGACGATACTTTCGAGACGCATAGTCCTACCTTTTCATTTCTCAATGGGGTACTGACTTTACCCAAGATCGATGTTCCCAAGCTTTATGGTACCGAACGCTACACCGTTAGTTTGGGCTGGGTGACGGATACCGATATGGATACTGATGATGCAGTTTCGGTATTTGAATTGACAACTGTCGCCCTATACAGCAACCCCGGATATGTCCCTAACACCACTTGGAAACCATATGGCATGTTACCTCCTCATGAGCGTCGTGCGGTCGATTTGCTGGGGCGGTCTATCCCCTATGCGAAACTTGCTGATGCAATATATGATTTTGATAATGTTACGGTTGATTCTTGGGAGTTAATAGAATCCAACGGGAAAAGTTCCGGAATGGATGCCGGTGTCTATAAAAACCGTGATACCAATGAATTAGCACTGGTATTTCGTGGCACTGAAACTTGCGATTTTCCGTGCTCATTTAAGGAGCTGGAAGATACTGCTCGTGATGCGATTGCAGATGTCGCCATAGGAATTGGTACAGTCAGTGATCAATTTAAAGATGCGTTTAGATTTGCTCAAGATGTAGTCGGCCGGCATCCTGACGTTAAAATTACTGTGACTGGACATTCCTTAGGAGGAGGGCTAGCACAAGCGATTGGTGCTGTTCTGGGATTAGAAACATTTGCATTTAATTCTTCACCTGTTCCGGATCATTTCTTTGATACTTATTCAATAACATTATCAAACGAAGAGATCCAAGAATTAATTTATGTGATTGCCGATGTTCATGATCCGGTTTCTAATACTGATAATACCGGAAAATTTTATTTAGATTCTCATCATGTTACATCGCTGATTCAATTTAATTTTAATACCAAAGAAATTTTACCTGAACGCGAGGTAGACCTGGAAGATCTAAGGAAACACTGATTTATTCGATCACATCGACTTTGGTCAAAAAGGTTTGATAAACTGCATCATACTGATAAATAT
>NZ_JAIEME010000037.1 GCF_019752415.1 Nitrosomonas sp. | reverse complement strand
AAAGATTGTATTACAATGAGGCATGGCCTGATTCTCCTATCTGGTTCAACAAGTTATGCGAAAACTTATTATACCAATTAGGCCTGAATCGGGCCGCAGTACTTGCTCGTTAACGGGACAGCAGTGATATTATTTCCTCGTTTCCATTTCTTCCTCCAGTTAAGATTATTTTTTTAACTGGAGTGTCCATGTCTATTGGACCACATCACTATCAATTGCTTTGCAAATCAGGATAAAACTCACGCCCGATTCGATCAACATAATTGACCAGATTGTCTTTGGCTAGGCCATATTCCTTCAACGGTGATTCAATGGGGCAGCCGATGATATTGATGAGCAACCCAAAAGCTGTGGTATCCAGCGTGGTGGGTTGGTCACCCAAGAAATAGGTTTTGTTGCCGAGGCTTGCAGATAACGCCTCCATATCCTGCTTGCCAAGTGCGAAGATTTCTTCAGCTTGGTGTCTACCGGTGCCATGACCCAAAATCTGCTGCTTGATTTTGCGGCGCCAGCCACTAGCGACAATGTCGCGGATAATGGGCGGTAATTTGCCAAAAATCGCTTGTTTATTGACTTGCCAATTTTCATCCGTATATTGCCAGCGCGAATAGAGCGCAGCCCAAAATAAATGTTCTTCAAGTAAACGCTGCATGGCAACCGATAGGGCTAATTTATCTTCTGGCAGTCCTTTATCCAGGTCTTTATAAGTTGATTTGAGATGTGTGATGATAAAACGCGAATCACCCAAGGCTTGGCCATTATCTTCGATGTAGGGCAGTTTTCCCTTGGGTGCGCCTAAAGGAAGCGCTGGTTTAATTTCATATTCAATTTCCGCCATGCGCAAGTAGGTTTCTATTTTGCAACAGAAAGGACTTAAATTTGGAATACCCCAAGTGCGTTCAAACTGGTAAAGTTTTAGCATGTCAGCTCCTTATTAGTAATAATTTCAATGCTACTTGTATAGTGCAAGTTACTTTATATTATAAACTTGTTAATTGCAAGCTAGTGTATTACATTACGATTATTCTGTTATTTTTCAAGTAAGGTTTTTGGCGTATGACGGACAATTCGAACAAAACTATCTTTGAACGATCGCATTGCCCAATTGCTTGCGCGCTTGATCAGTTGGGGGATAAGTGGTCTTTGCTGATTATCCGTGATCTGTTGTTGGGGAAAAGGCGATACCAAGAGTTTCTGACATCGCCGGAACAAATCGCTACAAATATTCTGGCAGATCGATTGAAAAATCTCGAATCTGCCGGGATTATCGTGCAATATGCATATCAGCAAAAGCCGGTGCGCTTCGAATATGAATTAACCCAAAAGGGAGGGGATTTGCGGCCGGTATTAGAAGCTTTAGTCAATTGGGGGAAAGTTTATTATCCCGGCGCCACCGTTTTTAAATCTCATGAATAGTGATCACTTACCTTAGATAATAACCCCCCCGCTGCAAGCAGCGGAGGGGTTAAACTTGAAGAACTATTAACTCTGTGATTCTGGTTTTGCCTCAGTATTTTGCGTCGGTGCTGCCGCAACTCTACTTTCCAGAGTCAAGATGCGGGATTCCAGTCTTGCCACCAATGCTTTGGTTTCTGGTGATTCAACTGGGGCTTGTGGTTTAGCGGCACGGGTTTCCAGAACTTCAACGCGCGTTTGTAATTGCTCCGGCAAGTTCTCTTTTTCAGGACCGGCAAGGTGTGTAAATTCCACGCTATCTTCATAAGGCTCGCGCGTGGTACCGGTCGCTTTGACGATGGCACCGGCAATTAGCCCGCCAGTAATGGCGATGATAAGGGTAATCATGATGCCGTTGAATTGCGCAATGGCAATATCCGGCACAAAGAAGAAAGCACTAAGGCCGCCTATTAATCCAGGCATACCGTGCAAGTTATGCACGCCACAGGTATCAACGAGTTTAAATCGGGATTCCAATACTGGCTGGAGGAAAACATAACCTAAAACAGAAACCGTGCCAGCCAGCAAACCAATGCCAAATGCGCCGGTTGGAGATACCACATCGCATAATGAACCGATAGCTACACCACCCGCCAATGCCGCATTAGCCATATCGACCATGGAGGTTTTGCCGTTGTGCAGTTTGGAACTGAGGAAATAGGTAGCAATCGTCGCGCCGGAGAGTGCCAGTAATGTATTGACGACCGTTTGCGGCATATTTTCTAAAGGTACTAGTGCCGTGGCAAAACTTGGCCAGAATATCCAAAGCACCATGGAACCTAACATGGCAAAGCGATCGGAGGTGTGATCCGATTCGATCGGCTTGCTGCGCTGGTAAGCTGTGGTGAGCACGATGGACATACTTAATCCAAAATAGGCACCAAATGCATGAATAACAATGGAACCGGCTGAATCCTTAAATCCGGTGGTATAGCCAATCGCATCATCAAGTACGAGCCACTCATTCAATAGATAAAGCGGAACGACTAAAAGCGCGAGCAATGCGTATTGAAAAACACGCAGACGTCCTAGTACAGCACCCATAGCGATTAATGCCGTGGCGACTGATAATTCAGCAAATAGCAACGAATCCAACGTGTGCGGTGATAACTGGTGACCAAAGATGCCGTTCGCACGTAACAGGATGTAGAGCGGAAGTCCAACGGCGACGACGAGATAAGTGCCAGTTACAGCACCAAACCCATAGCGGCGGACAAATACCATGAGAAAACCGAAACCGACCAGAAGCATGGTCAGGATATTGATAATGTAATTATACTTTGCAACTACTTGTGCTTCACTCACAACAGCGGCTACTTCACTAGCGCTGACCCAACTGCTGAAACCTAGGAGAAACAGCCCCACTACATTTAGTAGTGTCAAGCAAAAGCCTTTGTTCATATGATTCTTCCTTATTTTGGTTATTTGGGATATTTCTGGGGAAACACTGTTTAATACTTGGTAGAAACTTCAGTGACCAATATGGTTACATTAATCGATTACTATGTTCTATGGCGAGACCTTTAGAACGTGTTTTAATTTGAATGCAGATCAAATCCCCGGTCAAGAGTTTGAACTCTAATTACCATAAAAACAATAGGGTCTAGCCAGATTGTTGATTATATTTGTGGTGAGACTTGCGTGCGAGCAAGAGTAATCTCTGATAAAAACTGGTGCCTAAATGGGGTTTACCTTATTGGCAATAGAACGATTGCTCCGCTAACGGAATATGTTTCGATGCATGCCTACTTTCAAAGCCTGGATGGCTTCTTCAGTGGTGCTTACAATTTGCTGATGGGGACAAAAGATATTTTTGGATAGTTCTCGTTGTGCATAAAATTGCCGGACAAAGTCGAGTTTCTGCCATTCCGATACGCGAGGTTGTGTCCAGGTTTTATCATTCCGGCCTAATGCATACACTTTTCTTTCTCTAGTAGCGCAACGGATGCCTTCATAACTGACATTCAAGGCGCCTGCAGAGGATTTGATAATTAGGCTAAAGCGGATGACACCATCTTCACCTATTTTGATGGAGGTTGTGTCAACGAAATATTTGTTACCGCTGACAGCACCTGCATCGAATGCCATCAAATTTTTCTCATCCGGGTAAGCGGGGAGTTGTGTCAGTTGTTCAATCCAGGGTTTGTCGCTTTCAAATTCGTCTTTGAATGCTGGCTTAGCGCAAGCAAACAAAAACAAAACACAAATCAGCGTAAGTGCTCGTTTCATGCAACGGATAAATCATTGACTAGTGATGCGCGAATGCTGGCATCCACGGCATCTATTGTTGCTTGATAGGCTGGGTGATCAACGCCCATGCTTAATGGCGCGCCTTGCTGGAGTGATTGGATCATTTCAGGGGTGAGCTCAAAACGCAGGAAATGAACGGACGAGGTTTTTTCGCTGGTTTCCCGTTCCAGATCTTCATCAGCAATCGCGTACACGGGCGCATGCCCGGCAATTTTGACCCACACTTTATCCTCAATGCCTACCATCGTAGCCAATTTGGCTGCACGCACCGTTGGGTCAGGGTATTCAATCATCATGGTGGCTTTCCAGTTATGTCCATCTGGAATCAATGGCGTATAAGTTTCAAGCTCGTGTACGATTTCTTCTTCCTGAAAAATACGTTCTACGTGCAACATTTCCTGAATTTGATAACGAACGGTCAATTCATCTTCAAAGATCAGCGTAATATTTTCTCCCAGCGCGATTTTGCGTGTTTTCTTATGTGCCATCACTTGTGCGCGGAAATCTTTGCGTATTTTGGCATATACTTCCAATGTCAGCAGGTTGTCACGGGTTATTGGCGTCATGTGTTTTTTACCGGGTTGTGTGATAGGTGTGACTGATAAGTTGGATTCGGCTGGTGACTGAAGATCGGTATCAATGCCATAAGCCATATGCAATAAAGTGAGCGGGTGTAATTTTTGCGCTTTACTCTCGCCTATGCCTTGTTCGATATGCCGTGCGGCGATGGCGCAATCTGAACTGATGTAATCCGGATCTGATGCAGCCATTTGTTTAAAAACCGGCCGGCCAATTTTCATCGAATCGGCGAAGTGCTCGCTTTTTACACCCCAGGTGCCGTCATGGCCTGAGCAGCGTTCTACGACGTTGATTGTTGTATCGGGTATCAGTTGCAGAATATCGCGAGTCTTTTTGCCAATATTTTGCACGCGTTGATGGCAAGGGATATGGTAAGCCACATTTCCCAGCGGTTTTTTGAAATCTGTTTTAAGTAAATTGTCTTGGTTTCTTAATGCCAGATATTCAAATGGATCGAACGTGGCGGCAGCAACGGCTTGAACATCCTCATCATCTGGAAATAGCAACGGCAATTCTTGCTTGTACATCAATGTACAGGAGGGCACGGCGGAGAGAATGGCATAGCCCGCTTGAGTCAGTTTCAGTAAGTGGGGAATATTTTCATTTTTGAGTTTTTCCACTGCTTCCAGATCACCCAATTCCAGTTTCGGCATGCCGCAACAGGCTTCTTTTTCCACCAGACAGGCTGGAATTTCATTATGTTCCAGTATTTTTAGTAAATCGTGGCCGATGCCCGGTTCGTTATAATTGATATAGCAGGTGGCATAAATAGCGACTTTTCCTAGTGTGCGTGCACCATCTTTTACTGGGAAAGTATCGTTGGGTGTAGCGTTCTCGCGGAATTTTTTGGCCGTGTATTCAGGCAATTTTCTATCGGCATGAATTCCCAGCATGCTGTCCATCAACTTCCGGGTAACCGGAGTTTTGTTAATGGTATTTACGGTTTGAACCACCACGGGAATAGTGGCAAGCTTACCCATCAAATCAGTGCTGGAGAGCAATTTGTCACGAAAACCGGCGCCCTGACTTTTATATTTGGCTGCTTTGGCGCGTAACATCAGATGCGGAAAATCAATGTTCCACTCATGCGGCGGCACATAAGGACATTTGGTCATGAAGCACATATCGCAAAGATAGCAACGATCGACCACTTCCCAGTATTGGTTTTTGTTGACGCTATCCAGCTCGCCGGTAGTGCTTTCATCAATCAAATCAAACAAGCGTGGAAAAGCGGTGCAAAGATTGACGCAACGGCGGCATCCCTGGCAAATATCGAAAACGCGCTCCATTTCCTGATTCAGACTGGCTTCGTTATAAAAATCAGGATTTTTCCAGTCAATGGGATGACGTTTCGGTGCTTCCAGACTGCCTTCACGAGTAGACATAAACGGGTTTCAGCGAGTAGAAAATTTATTCGATTAAAGGATGGGGTTTAACCAACGAATAGTTAGATAAACCCCAATGACTCTATGCAATAAGCGATCGTATCGTGTAACGAATTAATCGGCTAAGCTATCGAGTGCGCGTTGAAAGCGATTGGCATGCGAGCGTTCAGCTTTGGCCAGCGTTTCAAACCAGTCAGCGATTTCGTCAAACCCTTCATCGCGCGCTATTTTTGCCATGCCTGGATACATGTCGGTGTATTCGTGCGTTTCACCTGCAATGGCTGTTTTCAGATTGTCGCGGGAAGCTCCAAATGGCATGCCGGTAGCCGGGTCGCCACAGTTTTCCAGATATTCCAGGTGGCCATGCGCGTGACCGGTTTCACCTTCAGCGGTAGACCGGAATACAGCAGCTACGTCATTTTGTCCTTCTACGTCGGCCTTAGCTGCGAAATATAAATAACGGCGGTTAGCTTGAGATTCGCCGGCAAAAGCGGCTTTCAGGTTTCCTTCTGTTTTAGATCCTTTTAGTCCCATCATTTTCTCCTTTTTAGATTAACGAATTATTGTATTTGATAAAGATGAAAAAAATGTATTTACGTATCGCACAAAACTTTGATTAACTGAGAAACGCGGGCGTGAGGTGATGATTCTGCATCTTGCCAAAGTTTTCTTCAATCTAATCAGAGCATGGCGAGTGCGTGACAATACAAAATCCAATCCGTGCAAGGAGACTATCGAAGGGCTTGTGGATTGTCAACTGTCTGGGCGTAGAACAAGTAAACTTTCGGGCTAGTAGCGAAAGGTCTGCGGTGTTTTATTAAGGCATTTGATGGAGGCGTATCGAATTGGTTGCCGCTTGCTTCTCTTAGCTGCATGGAAGGCGAGAATTCTAGTAAAATTGATCCTTCTAGGCAGTTGTCCTCAGTACACCCAGTGAGTATTCGGTATTCAATTTGTAATTTCACCTAACAAACAACATTTAATCAACAATTTTTTAGTTTAATCACTGCGTCAATTAGCTCACTTTATGCGATCATTTCCTTATTGGCGCCTTTCCGGTTTTTATTTCTTTTACTTTGCGGTGATCGGCGCATTTGCGCCGTATTGGAGCTTGTATTTGCAATCCCTTGGATTTAGTGCGCTGCAAATCGGCGTATTAATGTCATTGCTATTGTTTACCCGGATTTTCTCGCCAGCTGCCTGGGGGTGGTTGGCCGATCATATGGGGAAGCGCGTTCGAGTTGTGCAGATTGCTGCTGCAAGTGGATTATTAAGTTTTTGTGGTTTCTTCCTGGGTGAATCGTTTGCCTGGGTATTTTTTGTTATGTTGGCAATGAGTTTCTTCTGGAGCGCGTCATTGCCAATCATGGAGGCAATTACCTTGTCGCATCTGGGCGAGCGCACCGATAAATACGGGCGTATTCGTTCCTGGGGCTCTGTCGGATTTATTCTGGCGGTGGTCGGTATCGGTTATTTCTTGCAAAGCGTGGAAATTATCTGGTTACTTTGGATTATTCTGGGATTAAAGTTTGGTATTTTGATTTTTTCTTATCAAATTCCTGAGAAGGAAATCATCAACTATACCGCGGGACTGCATACGGTACGGCAGATCTGCCTGCGCCCGGAAGTCACGGCTTTTTTGATCGCCAGTTTATTGATGTTGTTTGCGCATGGCGCTTACTATACATTTTTCTCAATCTATCTGGTTGAACATGGCTATGACAAAGGATTTGTCGGATGGTTATGGGCTACCGGCGTTATCTGTGAAATCGGTATTTTTTTTATTATGCCGTGGCTGATGCGGCATTTCAGTTTAAAGCACATATTAATTTTTAGCTTTGCCTGCGCTATTCTACGTTTTCTGCTGATAGGGCAGGGTGTCGAATGGCCGCTAATTATTATTTTTGCACAAGTTTTACATGCCGCAACTTATGGCGCGCATCATATTGCGGCCATGATGGTGATCCATCAATTTTTTCATGGCCGTCATCAAGCGAAAGGTCAAGCGATTTATACCAGCATTGCTTATGGACTGGGCGGTGCCTTGGGAGCAATTTCTAGCGGTTATACCTGGGATTGGCTGGGAGCAGAGACCACTTTCTTTATCAGTGCTGCCGCGGCGTTAACCGGCATGATCTTAATCGCATGGAAAATGAAACCATTCAGTCATCAATAGATTGTGCTGCGTATAGTTTGTTGAATCAGTAAACTTTATGGGATAATCGCAGGCTAATTAAAAATTTTAAACTTGTATGATGCAAACGTTATACGACAAGCTGTGGAATCAACATGTGGTTCATACTGAAGCGGCCGAGTCGGTCAGTATGGCATTGATCTATATTGATCGCCATTTAGTGCATGAGGTGACCAGTCCGCAAGCATTCGAAAGTTTGAAGCTGGCAGGACGGAAGCCTTGGCGCCTTGATTCTATCTTGGCCGTTGCAGACCATAATGTTCCAACGACCGATCGCAGTCATGGCATACATGACCCCATTTCCCGTTTGCAAGTCGATACCTTGGATCAGAATTGCGATGAACTGGGGATTACCGAATTTAAAATGCAGGATTTGCGCCAAGGTATTGTGCATGTCATTGGCCCTGAACAAGGCGCCACATTGCCCGGCATGACAGTTGTTTGTGGCGATTCACATACCAGTACGCACGGTGCTTTTGGTTGCTTGGCATTTGGTATCGGCACTTCAGAGGTTGAACATGTATTAGCAACACAGTGCCTATTGATGAAAAAAGCCAAAGCCATGCGTATTTCTGTTGAAGGCAAATTGGGGTTGGGAGTTACCGCTAAAGATATCGCTTTGGCAATCATAGGCGAAATCGGTACTGCTGGGGGCACGGGTTATGCGATCGAATTTACTGGCAGCGCCATCCGGGCGCTATCTATGGAAGGGCGCATGACACTGTGTAATATGGCGATTGAAGCCGGTGCGCGGGCTGGTATGGTGGCTGTTGATGATACAACGATTAATTACATTCAAGGACGGCCTTTTGCACCCAAAGGTGAGTTATGGGATAGGGCGGTTGCGTATTGGCGCACACTGCAAAGTGATGCCGATGCGGTTTTCGACCGGACAGTCGCTTTAGATGCTGCACAAATCAAACCCCAGGTTACTTGGGGGACTTCCCCTGAAATGGTGACCACAATCGATGGCACGGTGCCGGATCCTTCTCTCGTTACTGATGAAGTGAAGCGCCATGATATGCAACAAGCGTTGAATTATATGGGGCTAGTTGCCAATACACCGATTCGGCAGATTACCCTCGACAAAATATTTATTGGTTCTTGCACCAATTCACGCATTGAAGATTTGAGGGCAGCTGCACAAATCGTTAAAGGAAAACGCATAGCATCGACTATTAAGCTGGCGCTGGTTGTACCCGGCTCGGGTTTGGTCAAGAAACAAGCCGAGCAAGAAGGGCTGGACCGGATTTTTCTCACCGCCGGGTTTGAGTGGCGTGAGCCCGGCTGTTCCATGTGTCTAGCAATGAATGATGATCGGCTGACTGCCGGTGAACGCTGCGCTTCTACTTCAAATCGAAATTTTGAAGGCAGGCAAGGACCCGGCGGCCGAACACATTTGGTTAGCCCGGCAATGGCTGCAGCGGCCGCAATTGCCGGTCATTTTGTCGATGTGCGTGAAATAAGCGAGTAACCTAATCAATGGAAAAATTTCATACTTTTACTGGTTTGGTGGCACCTCTGGATCGTGCTAATGTCGATACCGATGCGATCATTCCAAAGCAGTTTCTTAAATCGATCAAACGCTCGGGCTTTGGTCAAAACCTGTTTGATGAATGGCGCTATCTGGATCATGGAGAGCCCGGTATGGATCCGGCGCAGCGCCAACCGAATCCGGAATTCGTGTTGAATCAACCGCGTTATCTAGGTGCGCAGATACTATTGGCGCGAGCAAATTTTGGTTGCGGATCGAGCCGCGAACATGCGCCGTGGTCACTTCAGGATTATGGTTTTCGTGTCATCATCGCCCCCAGTTTTGCCGATATATTTTTTAACAATTGTTTCAAGATTGGTTTATTACCGATCATTCTTGACGCGGCGGTACTGGATCGTTTGTTTGAAGCAGTCAAATCAACGGAAGGATACAGCCTTACGGTAGATTTACAGAAACAAACAGTGACTACGCCAAACAATGAGGAATTTAACTTTGACAGCGATACTTTTCGTAAACATTGTCTATTGAATGGCTTGGATGAAATTGGATTGACGTTGCAACAGACAGAAATAATCAAACAATTTGAACAAAAACGGCGCGATACGCAGCCGTGGCTGTTTATGTGAATGACATTGCTGAAAGTTAGGATATGATGAAAATTGCTGTTTTAGCGGGCGACGGTATCGGACCGGAAATCGTAGCGCAAGCCGTGCGTGTGTTGAATGCTTTAAAATCCGATGGTCTGTCAATTGAGTTGGAATATGGATTGATTGGGGGATGTGCTGTTGATGCAAGCGGAGAGCCGTATCCTGACGTAACGCATCGATTAGCGAGTCAGGCAGACGCGATTCTGCTGGGTGCGGTAGGCGGCCCTCAATATGATACATTGCCGCGCCAACAACGTCCCGAACGCGGCTTGCTTGCTATTCGTAAGGAGCTGAACTTATTTGCTAATCTTAGGCCGGCGATACTTTACCCGGAACTGGCTAATGCTTCCAGCTTGAAATATGACGTAGTTGCCGGACTCGATATCATGATCGTGCGCGAACTGACTGGCGATATTTATTTTGGTGAACCGCGCGGTATTGAAAGGCGTGACGGGCAACGTGTCGGATTCAACACGATGATCTACAGTGAAGCAGAAATCCGGCGCATTGCGCATGTGGCTTTTCGGGCAGCCAGTAAACGGCAGGGTAAGTTATGCTCCGTCGATAAAATGAATGTGCTGGAATGTACGCAATTATGGCGCGATGTTGTTATTGAAGTATCCAAAGAATACCCGCAAGTGACGCTTTCGCATATGCTGGTCGATAATGCTGCCATGCAATTGGTTCGTAATCCCAAACAGTTTGATGTGATTGTAACCGGGAACATGTTTGGCGATATATTGTCCGACGAAGCTTCGATGTTGACGGGTTCGATTGGAATGCTGCCTTCTGCTTCTCTGGATGAAAATAATAAGGGTTTGTACGAGCCGATTCATGGTTCGGCACCTGATCTTGCCGGGAAGGATCTAGCTAATCCGCTTGCAACCATACTTTCAGTTGCCATGATGTTGCGCTATACGTTTAATCAGGAGGAAGCTGCGCTTCGAATAGAAGACGCGATTAAGAAAGTATTGGCGTTGGGCTTCAGAACAAAAGATATAGATGAGCCGGGTATGAAATCTGTTGGTACGCATGCAATGGGCGATGCCGTTCTGTCATTTCTGTGAATTGAAATGATTCTAAACGGTAAATTTTATTTAAGGGTGGATTGAATTAAGGTGGAATTAGTGCATTAAATCATTTGTTATACATTTATAAAGTAAGCTAATATTTACAAAAATGTTTTTAATAGTTAACCGATTGTCAATTTTAGGATAAGAGATAAGCAATGAAACAAGTTGGTTTTGTTGGCTGGCGAGGCATGGTCGGCTCCGTACTAATGCAGAGAATGCGAGAAGAGGAAGATTTTTCGCTGATAGATCCTGTTTTTTTTACAACATCACAAAAAGGTGGTGCGGGTCCTGAAATTGGCAAGGAAATTCCATTCTTAAAAGATGCCTTTGATATCAATCAGCTCAGTGCAATGGATGTCATTATTTCCTGTCAGGGTGGTGATTATACTAATCAAATTGTCAAGCAGTTGCGTCAATCCGGGTGGCAAGGCTATTGGATAGATGCGGCATCTGCATTGCGCATGGAAGATGATGCGGTCATCATATTGGATCCGGTTAATATGCCTGTGATCAAACAAGCATTGCACAATGGCGTGAGAAACTATATTGGTGGTAATTGTACGGTAAGCTTGATGTTAATGGCTGTTGGTGGTCTTTTTGATAAAGGGTTGGTGGAATGGATGAGCGCCATGACTTATCAGGCGGCATCAGGTGCGGGGGCCAAAAACATGCGGGAATTACTCCAGCAAATGGGTGAAGCGCATAGGGTGGCAAAAGATTTACTGGATGATCCTGCTTCAAATATTCTCGATATAGATCGGGAAGTTGCAGGTACTTTACGTAATAATAAATTTCCGACAGAAAATTTTGGTGTGCCATTGGCAGGTAGTTTGATTCCTTGGATTGATAAAGAAGTAGCTAATGGACAGAGTCGTGAAGAATGGAAAGGTCAAGCAGAGACCAATAAAATTCTCGGCAGCAGTAACCGGCAAATTCCTGTTGATGGTATCTGCGTGCGTGTCGGTGCGATGCGATGCCATAGTCAGGCTTTGACGATCAAATTAAAACAAGATGTGCCATTAGATGAAATTGAAGAAATTATAGCTGGCTCGAATGATTGGGTGCAGATTGTTCCCAATGAAAGAGCAGCAACGACCTCAAGATTAACACCCACAGCAGTAACAGGATCTCTATCGATACCTGTAGGACGTATGCGGAAACTGGCGATGGGTGGAGAATATTTGTCTGTTTTTACAGTAGGTGATCAATTGCTCTGGGGTGCTGCAGAGCCGCTACGGAGAATGTTGCGTATACTGATTGAGCATTAAGTGTGTTCACTGACTCGTTCACTTAAAGATTTTAGCTGATGATTGGTTTGTTTAATATGAATTAGTCTGTAATTTAAAGCATAATCGCAGCTTGCGTGATTACGCTACAATGCTAGCCTTTCGATATTTATTTTCACAAAACCAGAGAGGGTACTTCGGTGTATAAAACATCTTTTAGAGTAAGCTTGTTTGTAATCATTCTGATGTTGCCATGCGCTGTTATTCAGGCGGCTGGACTCGGTAAATTAACACTCAATTCAGCATTGGGACAACCCCTGAATGCTGAAATTGATATCGTAACCACCAGCAGTGATGAAGTGCAATCTCTAAAAGCCAGTATCGCAACGCGAGAGGCATATACGCAAGCTGGTATTAGCTATGAGTCTATCCTGTCGTCTGTAAAAGCTTCGATAGAGTCAAGAATCAATGGCATTCCCTATATCAAGCTGACTTCGCCACAAGCTGTTAATGATCCCTTCTTAATGATATTGATGGAGCTGAATTGGGCTTCAGGGCGTATATTGCGTGAATATACCGTTTTGCTTGATCCGATTGAAGCAAATACACAGAATCTTGCTGCGGCGAATAGCAATACTGCCCCGATGATAACAGCAACAAGACTAGATGCTGGGGGATCTTCTGATATCAAAAAAAATAAGCAAGCGGCAAGCTCATCTAAATCGAACAATGGTTCCTCTAGTCAAACGAAGAAAACATATGGGCCGGTGAACCGGGGAGATACTTTATCTTCAATTGCCCGTCAGGTTTTACCGGCGGGGGTTGATCTTAATCAGATGCTTGTGGCACTTTATCGCGCGAATCGTGACGCCTTCATTGCTGACAATATGAATTTGCTCAGAGCTGGTGTCGTTCTAAAGATACCCGAGAAAAGTGAGATATCAGCCATTGATACATCAGCAGCAAAGGCTGAAATCAGGACACAGATTGGGGATTGGCGTAATTATCAAGGAAAATTGGCGACGATCAGCAGAGAATCACCAGCATCTCACACAATAAGTCAGTCGGATCAAGGTCAAATCGCGACCAGTATTGATAGAAAATCTATGGCAGCATCTGGGACCCCTAAAGAAGTTTTGAAACTATCAAGTGGCGCTCAATTGCTTGATAAAGATGATCAGATTGCTGAATCTACGTTAGTAGATCGTCTCCGGATGATGGAAGAAGATGCTATCGCACGCAATCTTGCTTTGCAGGAAGCCAATCAGCGTGTGGCGATGCTGGAAAAAAGCATTGAAAATATGAAGCAATTATTGGAATTGAAGGATTCTGTTTTAGCTCAAGCACAAATTAAAGCGGAGTCTGTTACAAGACAACCAGAGGTGCGTCCACCAGTGACGGTTAACGCGTTAACTGAAAAAGATCCAATGCTGGGTATGGACTCTCCGCAGGTGCAAGAAACTCCGGTAATTCAACCCGCCACTGAATCTATACAGAATACAACAATTAATCCATCGCAATCACCTGAAACCACGGAACGATCATTGACCGATCAATTATTCGACTATATTGAATATATTGGTGCTGCCTTGACTTTGGTATCGTTACTCACTTTGTTGATTCTTAAGCGGCGTCGAGATCAGTTAAAAGAAGATTTGGAAGAGAATGATACAACGAAAGAAGACTTTTCTTCCTCGATGCGATCGAGGATGGCATCAATGGCAACTGCTCAGACTGCAGTGTCTCCGGCTGATACAAAGCAATTTGTATCAGGGGAAGTGGAGGATGATTTAACTTATGAGAACATCAATGCTTATCCTGAAACAGAAGAGCAGGTTGAGGTCTTTGATAAAGAAGATATTTCTTACGAAGAAGATGAGCATGTCGAGAAATCTGACTCAAACATAGCATCTATTTCTGAGTCTCGGTTTGAAGATGAGTTGTTGCCAGATAATTCACAACAGGATGCTGAAGTAGATCTAAAAGAAGATTTTGAGGAAGATTATAGCCAATTCACCGATTCTTCACAGACGCGCGGTTCCGCTGAATCTGCCAATGAAATAGATTTTGATTTGAGCGATGAAATCGATAAAGACAAAAAGAATTTAGCTTCAAATGAAATTTTTTCAACAGAAAGCTCTGTGGAAGAAGGCACTGAATTCCCGGATGATTCGGAGAGTTTGGAAGAAGCCAATGTTTCCGATTATGCATTGGATATTAATTTTGATGAAACAGAGCAGCCTTTAGATGCTGTAAATTCCAATGATAAAGCTGTAGAGAAGAATATTGAGGGGATGGATATTGATCTTACTGATTCAGAAATTGATTTGACGGAAGAAGAATCTGTAAGTGAAATTGAAGTTCCCAGAATTAATGATGAGTTTAGTTCTTTTGATAGTGATGCAGAAAAACCCGGCTTAACGGTTAAACCTGTGGAAGTTGATCAATCTCAGGAGATTGCACCGGATACGGCGGAATCAGAGCCATTGTCTAAGATGCCCGAGTTGGAATTGGCCGATATTAATTTGGATCTTGAAGATACCAATCCGGTGGACGAGAAAGTTGAAAAAGCGGATTTAAATGATACGGGTGAGGAATGGCAGGAAATTGAAACCAAACTCGATTTGGCAAAAGCTTATCTTGAAATGGATGATAAAGAAGGTGCCAAAGAAATGCTTGAAGAAATAATACGCGACGGTGATACAAAACAACAGAAAGCTGCGAAGAAAATGCTGAAAAGCCTTTAACAAGCGCTAAGAAACTATTTGCATTGCCGCTGCCGGTGTTATTAACAAGCTCAAAATGGTCATTCATCATAAATACACTGCGCTTTTTCGCCTGGTTTTGCCTAGCATCGGCTTCCTCGAGTCGTTTTTCAAAGGCCTTTTAACGATATCTATTGGTTACATTGCAAGATTGGACATTGGTCAATTTGGAATGGCGGGTTTTTCTTCGTGCGGATAGTGCTAATCTTAGAATATGACGGCAGCCGGTATTGCGGATGGCAGAGTCAACCGGCAGGTTGTTCGATTCAGGATGTGCTTGAAACAGCCTTGTCTCAGATAGCAAAAGAAGCAATTCGCGTCATTGCAGCTGGACGTACCGATGCGGGAGTTCATGCACTTTATCAAGTGGTGCATTTTGATACGCTTGCGCAACGGCCTATCAGTGCATGGATACGTGGTGTGAATGCGCTATTGCCAGGGGACATAGCGATACTGTGGGCAACCGAAGTATCAGATGAGTTTCATTCAAGATACAGTGCAATAGAGCGACGTTACATTTACTTACTATTGAATCACCCAGTTCGACCGGGCGTTCATGATAAAAAAGTCGGATGGTATCATCAGCCGCTTGCTTTGGAGAAAATGCAAACTGCAGGTAATATCTTAGTCGGTGAACATGACTTTTCCTCGTTTAGATCGGCCGAGTGTCAGGCAAAATCCCCTATTAGAACAATGACACGATTGAATATCTCCCGTCAGGGAAATTTATTGATTTTTGATTTGCGAGCAAATGCATTCCTGCAGCACATGGTGAGAAATATTATCGGTTGCCTTGTATATATCGGTAAAGGAAAGTATTCTGCTGAATGGATGTATGAATTGCTGGTAAGTCGTAATCGGATATACGCGGCCTCAACTTTTTCTCCTGCAGGACTATACTTGGCGGGTGTAAAATATGACTACGGCTGGCGCATGCCGGAATTAGCTGGAGTGCCAATTATTCCAGGGCTATTCATGCGAAATTAAGGACCCAAGAAAGTTTATTGATATTATGTCAGTCCGTGTAAAAGTATGTGGGATCACCCGCTGTGAAGATGCGCAAGCAGCAGTTCAATTAGGTGTCGACGCAATTGGTTTTGTTTTCTGGCAGCAAAGCACACGTTATATTGATCCGGATTCGGCACGCCGGATTGCTACAGATATACCGCCTTTTGTTTGTGCCGTTGGTGTTTATGTTGATCCCGATGCCGCATGGGTTGAAGAAACCAGCAGAGTTGCTAAATTAAATCTGCTCCAATTTCATGGTGATGAAACACCGGAGTTTTGTAATCAATTTTCTCTGCCTTATATTAAGGCGATTAGAGTCAGACAAGACACGGATTTGCTACAATACGCTGAAAGATATAGGACTGCAAAAGCTTTATTGCTGGACACTTATGCTGCAGATATGCCTGGTGGTACCGGACATACTTTTAATTGGCAGCTTATTCCGCAATATCTTCCATTGCCACTTATTCTTTCTGGTGGTTTAAATTCAGATAATGTGACAATGGCTATTCAGCAAACTCAACCGTGGGCGGTTGATGTTTCAAGTGGCGTGGAAGCTTCAAAGGGTATTAAAGATAAGAAAAAAATTTTTGCTTTCATGCAAGGAGTTAAACAATTTTGAGTGCTTACGATCTCCCCAATAAGAATGGTCACTTTGGACCTTACGGAGGCATATTTGTTGCTGAAACATTAATTTCGGCACTGGAGGATTTACGCAAGCAGTATGAATTTTATCGTGATGATCCGGATTTTCAGGCAGAGTTTGCCTATGAGTTAAAACATTATGTAGGGCGCCCCAGTCCAATCTATCATGCGAAAAGATGGTCTGAGCATTTGGGCGGTGCGCAAATACTGTTGAAACGTGAAGATTTGAATCATACCGGTGCACATAAAATCAACAATACAATCGGACAAGCATTGCTTGCCCGGCGCATGGGAAAGAAACGCGTCATTGCTGAAACAGGTGCCGGTCAGCATGGTGTGGCCAGTGCGACAGTGGCTGCGCGTTATGGGATGGAATGCGTTGTTTATATGGGTTCTGAAGATGTTAGGCGGCAAGCAACCAATGTCTATCGCATGAAACTCTTGGGTGCAACAGTGGTGCCGGTAGAGTCGGGATCTCGAACATTAAAAGATGCGTTAAATGAGGCCATGCGTGACTGGGTTACTAATGTGGAGGACACTTTTTATATCATTGGCACAGTCGCCGGACCGCACCCCTATCCGATGATGGTCAGAGATTTTCAGGCGATTATAGGAACAGAGGCCAAGGTTCAGATGCAAGAGGATTTCAATAGGCAACCGGATGCGCTCATTGCTTGTGTCGGTGGGGGATCAAATGCAATCGGGTTATTCTATCCGTATATTGATGATGTGAATGTCCGGTTGGTTGGTGTAGAAGCAGCGGGAAAAGGTATTGATACCAACCAGCATGCAGCGACCTTATCAACGGGTAGGCCAGGAGTGTTACATGGAAACCGTACCTATCTCATCCAGGATGAAAACGGTCAGATTATTGAGACACATTCTATATCAGCAGGTCTTGATTACCCCGGCGTTGGGCCGGAACATGCTTGGCTGAAAGATTGCGGGCGTGCAGAATATGTTGCAATTACCGATGATGAAGCACTTGAAGCATTTCATACGCTCTGTCGTTATGAAGGCATAATGCCAGCGTTGGAATCAAGCCATGCTCTGGCTTATGCTGCTAAATATGCGCCTACATTGCCGAAAGACAAATTGCTGTTGGTTAATTTATCCGGTCGCGGTGACAAGGATATGGCGACTGTTGCGCAAATGTCCGGGTTAACGCTTTAGCATTTCAATAATCAGTGTTGTGCATGTGTATTTTTCAGAAAAGAATTGAGAGCGGATTGAGCCGATGAGCCTAGATAGTTTTAAGAATTTAATGAATTTTTTTAGTGGACAAGAGGATACTAAAAAAATAAATCGTATTGCGAAAACATTTGCTGCATTAATAAAACAAAATCGAAAAGCTTTAATTCCCTTTATCACGGCTGGCGATCCCAGTCCGGAAATCACGGTACAGTTAATGCACCAGCTCGTTCAATCAGGTGCTGACATCATAGAGTTAGGCATACCCTTTTCAGATCCGATGGCTGATGGACCTACGATACAGAGATCTTCGGAGCGTGCTTTAAAACATCATGTGAGTCTAAATGGTGTTCTGGATATGGTGGCCGAATTCAGAAAAACGGATACGGATACACCCGTTGTTTTGATGGGATATGCAAATCCTATTGAAGCATTGGGTTATGAATTGTTTGCAGTCAAAGCAAGTACGTGTGGTATCGATGGTATTCTAATCGTTGATTATCCGCCAGAAGAATCCGGTGAGTGGGTGCAATGCTTGGATCAGCACGGAATTGATGCAATCTTCTTGCTATCTCCCACAACACCTCAGGAACGTATTGAACAAGTAGCAAAAATGGCGAAAGGCTATATTTATTATGTTTCGTTAAAGGGTGTAACCGGCGCATCACACCTTGATCTTCAGGATGTGAGTGTGATGTTGAAGCAACTGCGCCAGTATATTTCGCTACCGATTGGCGTTGGGTTTGGTATTCGTGATGGAGTAACGGCTAAAGCAGTGGCCGGTTTGGCGGACGCTGTGGTAGTTGGTAGCCGAATTATAGAAGAAATTGAGAAATCAAATGGCGAGGAGCTACTACATAATGTAGGAAATTTGTTAAATACGTTACGCAAGGCCATCGATGAAAATTAAAACAATATTCAATCTACAGTTTAGGAAACGATACTCATGAGTTGGTTTCAGAATATTATTCCACCAAAAATTAAAAGAAAAGAAACCGGCGAAAAGAAAATTGTTCCAGAAGGCTTGTGGAGTAAATGTAGCACCTGTGAAGCCGTTTTATATTACACAGATTTGGTTAAGAATCTGAATGTTTGTCCTAAATGCGATTATCATAATCGTATTTCAGCAAGAAATCGTCTTGATTTGTTGCTTGATCCTGATGGGCGGAATGAGATTGGTGCTGAGGTAATTGCAACTGACGCGCTTAAATTTAAAGACAGTAAACGCTATGTAGATCGATTAGCGCAAGCAAAGGAGAATACTGATGAAGATGATTCTTTGGTTGTAATGCAAGGAACCATCAAGACTGTCCCGGTAGTCGTCGCAGTATTTGAATTTGGTTTCATGGGCGGTTCGATGGGCTCTGTTGTCGGTGAGCGTTTTGTACGTGGTGTTAAAACCTGCATTAATCAGCATTTGCCATTTATATGTTTTAGTGCCAGTGGCGGCGCACGTATGCAGGAAGGTTTGTTTTCACTCATGCAGATGGCTAAAACAACCGCTGCCCTAACTCGGTTAAGCCATAACAAATTACCTTTTATCTCCGTATTGACAGATCCGACCATGGGGGGTGTTTCAGCAAGCTTCGCCTTTATTGGTGATGTAGTCATTGCAGAGCCCGGTGCACTTATCGGGTTTGCTGGTCCTCGCGTTATTGAGCAGACGGTGCGTCAAACACTTCCCGAAGGCTTTCAGCGAGCTGAATTCTTATTGCAGCATGGCGCGATTGATATGATTGTGGATCGAAGACAAATGCGCGATAAGCTTGTCAATCTTTGTACACAGCTGATGCGTGTGCCTGCACCCATATCTTTGTTAAAGTAGCCCATACTTCAATATTTTGCTATTGTAGGATAACTAGTGGTTCATATTACATGAATGCACCAAGTAGAGAATCTGACTCACTCGTCGACTGGTTAACTTATCTTGAAGCACTCCATCCCAAAACCATTGAAATGGGATTGGATCGTGTGAATCAGGTCAAGCTGCAACTTGGACTGGCACCTAAATTTCCAATTATTCTAGTGGGTGGTACAAATGGAAAAGGTTCAGTGTGTGCGATGCTTGAATCGATATTGTGTTGTGCTGGTTATCAAGTAGGTTGCTATACTTCACCCCATTTACTTCGTTACAACGAGCGCGTGCGTATCGACAAAAAAGAGGTTGATGATGAAAGATTCTGCAACGCATTTGCGAAAATTAATGCCGTAAGAAAAAATTGCCAGACTTCTTTAACATTTTTTGAATTTGGCACGTTGGCTGCGATGTATTTGTTTATTCAGGATGAAGTTGATGTGGCAATTTTGGAAGTCGGTCTGGGTGGTCGTCTTGATGCAGTCAATATATTTGATGCGGATTGTTCAATTTTAACCAGCATTGATCTAGATCATATGGAGTACCTTGGAGATACGAGGGAAAAGATAGGATTTGAGAAAGCCGCGATTTTTAGAAAAAACAAACCGGCTATTTGTGCGGAAACTGATCTACCCGATTCGGTTAATCAGCAAGTTGAAAATATTGGTGCAAGTTTTTATCAATTTGCAAAAGCATTTGGTTTTTCTAAGAAAGATACACAATGGGATTACTGGGGGCCGAGAGGGTGGCGGTATTCTTTGCCTTTACCCGCTTTGCGCGGTGAGAAACAATTGAAAAACGCGAGTACTTGCTTGGTCGCACTGGATTCGCTAAATGAATTGTTGCCTGTCAGTATGAATGACGTACGTCAGGGATTAACTGAAGCGGTCATAACGGGCCGGTTTCAGGTTGTTTCAACGCAACCCATGATAATCCTGGATGTGGCACACAATCCGGCTGCAGCTTCTGTTTTGTCTGAAAATTTAGCTGCGACAAAACCGACTGGTCATACCTATGCAGTATTTGCTATGTTGCAAGATAAAGATATTTTTGGAGTGATTCAGGAATTAAAAAATGATATTGATTTCTGGCTGGTATCATCTATTTATACGCCTCGTACTGCTACTGCTGATTATTTAATTGATGAGATTCATAAAGCCGGTATTTCAAATAATAAGAATGTCATTTATAAGTTTTCGGATTGTGTGGCGGCTTTTGTTTTTGCCTGTGAACAAGCAACTAAAAATGATAGAATCTGCATATTCGGATCTTTCTATACGGTGGGTGACGTGTTGCGTTATTTAAACACGCTGCAAAGCAAGTAATAATTGGATATTTCAAATGACTAAAAATATCAGTGAGGAAGAATTATTACTACGAAAGCGCGCGAGAAGACGTTTGGTTGGCGCTATCATTCTAGTTCTCATTTCGGTAACTGTGTTGCCGATTATTTTTGATGAGCCAAAATCGGAGAATGAGAAGCATGAAATTGCTATTAATTTACCAATACCCAATCAAAACGACAGGAATAGTTTTGCACCTAAAGCAGAACCAGTTGGCCGAGAATATATTCATGGCGTAGATGTATTATCCGAATCACAGAGCAAGCCTAAAGGTACGCCGCATAATGCCGAGGAAGGCATCGAAGTAGCCGGTGAGCAGAAACGTATTCCGATTCCGGGCATTAAACCGAAAATTGATAAACATCCCATTGAAGTAAAAAATACTGCTGCTGCAAATATTACAGCAGCAGTCGCGGTGGCAACGCCTGCTATTACAGCGGCAGATACGACAAAGAAGGGGTTTGTCGTACAGCTAGGTGCATTTTCTGATCAATTAAAGGCAAAGCAACAACAGGAAAATTTGGCATCAAATGGATTTAAGGCATATACGGAAACGCTTAAAATCGATAATAATGAAGTGACGCGTGTGCGCATTGGACCTTTTACGGCACGAAGCGTTGCGGAGAATGAAATAAAAAAGCTTAAGAAAATCGGCCTGGATGGGGTGGTGGTGCCAAGATGATTGTGAAGTTTGATGAGTATCTAGGTAGGCTACTACCTCTCTCAACTCTTGAGTAACTTTAATTTAAAATGCTTAATCACAAGAACTGTATCAATTCTAGCCAATGACTGTTTTTGATTATGTTGTATCCGGTATTTTTCTTGTATCGATAGTTCTAAGTATAATTCGAGGATTTGTTCGCGAAGCATTGTCTGTTGCTGGCTGGATTGTTGCTTTTATAGTAGCTAGTGCGTATGCATCATTTTTTGAACAATTTCTACCTACGGAATTAACTGGTGAAACACTCCGTATTTCTATTGCATTTGTTTTAGCATTTCTTTCTGTATTGCTTATTACAGCCCTGGCGACCATGATGTTGTCTGTTTTAATTAAAGGTATTGGATTAGGGTTTATAGATCGATTACTTGGTTCTGTATTCGGCTTTATCAGAGCACTTGTTATTGTAATGTTACTGGTTCTGATCGCTGGATTAACAACGGTTCCTAATCAAGTATTCTGGCAGCAAGCTGTATTAAGCCGTCCACTGGAAGCGATAGCAATACAAATTTTACCTTGGTTGCCTAGTGATCTGTCAAAGCGCATCAGCTACGAAAGAAAACAAAATTCTTAATATGCTTCACTACGCTCTCATTGTATAGTTATGATTCCATTTGTTAAATATTTTCAATCCACATCTTTAAGCTGATTAGAGCAAATCTTACGGAGTATTTCTATGTGTGGAATTCTCGGCATTGTTGCAAAATCGCCAGCTAATCAATTGCTTTATGATGGTTTATTAATGCTGCAGCATCGTGGTCAAGATGCAAGTGGTATCGTAACTGCACGAGGCAATACTTTTCATATGCACAAAGGCCTTGGATTGGTGCGTGATGTGTTTCGTACCCGGGATATGCGAGCGTTAGCAGGTAATATCGGTATTGGTCATGTGCGCTATCCCACAGCCGGGTCTGCCAATTCCTCAGCTGAGGCACAACCTTTTTATGTGAATTCACCTTTTGGTATTGTACTGAGCCATAATGGAAATTTGACGAATGCGGAGGAACTTAGCCAGGAGTTGTTTAGGGCAGACTTAAGGCATGTCAACACCAACTCAGATACTGAAGTTCTGCTGAATGTTCTCGCACATGAACTACAAGAAAGCACGCGTAATTGCCAGCTTGATCCTGCCACAATCTTTACTGCTGTATCGGGCGTACATAAACGTTGCAAAGGTGCCTATGCTGTTATAGCCATGATTGCCGGATACGGGTTGTTAGCTTTCCGCGATCCCTATGGCATACGTCCGCTAGTTTTTGGTACGGTTGAAAGTGAAAATGGGCACGAGTACCTGATTGCATCAGAAAGTGTTGCTCTCGATACATTGGGCTTTAAACTGATACGCGATGTGGCACCAGGAGAAGCTATTTTCATTGATGAAGCTGGAAATTTTTACAATAAACAATGTGCAACCAATTATTCGCTAAATCCTTGTATTTTTGAATATGTATACCTAGCTCGGCCTGATTCCGTGATCGATGGTATTTCGGTCTATGAAACACGATTGAATATGGGCGAGCATCTCGCTGAAAAGATCAGAAAATCAATGCATCATCTGGATATTGATGTGGTAATTCCGATACCTGACTCAAGCCGACCGAGTGCCTTGCAACTCGCCAATCAATTGGGGGTTAATTTTCGTGAAGGTTTTGTTAAGAATCGTTATGTTGGTCGTACCTTTATCATGCCAGGCCAACAACAACGACGTAAATCAGTGCGTCAGAAACTCAATGCAATCGGTATAGAATTCCGTGGCAAAAATGTTTTGCTGGTTGATGATTCGATTGTACGCGGCACGACAAGTCGTGAGATTGTGCAGATGGCGCGTGAGGCTGGCGCACATAAAATTTATTTTGCGTCTGCAGCCCCCCCAGTGAGATATCCCAATGTGTACGGTATAGATATGCCAACGCGCCAAGAATTAATTGCAACCGATCGCGATACAGAGGAAATTTGCCGTGAAATTGGTGCCGATTACCTGATCTATCAGGATCTGGAAGCACTTAGCCGGGCTATCTCGAAAATATCTCCCACCGTAAGAAATTTTGAGACTTCATGCTTTGATGGAAACTATATCACAGGCGATATAACAGCAGAATATTTACGCACCATTGAGTTACAACGAAATTCCAGTCAATCTTTTTTGCAAACCAGATCCAATTCACAACTTGATTTAAGTTTGGTTTTTTCTGATTAATAATTTCTGTTTAAATTGGATGAATTACGTTTTTCTATGCGTACAACAATCAGGTCAATAGTAGTAAATACTATAATTTTTCAAAATTGTTTACATTTTTACGTTTTTGCTTGAGGTTTTATATACATGTCTGATCATTTACAACCAGAGACACTTGCACTTCATACCGGAATTCATCGTAGTCAGTTTAACGAACATTCCGAGGCAATGTATTTAACATCAAGTTTTGTCTTTGATAGTGCCGCACAGGCAGCTGCACGCTTTTCCGGGAGTGAGCCGGGAAATATTTATGCCCGGTTTACCAATCCCACTGTAACCGCATTCGAAGAGAGGCTTGCGGTGCTGGAAGGTGCAGAAGCATGTATTGCAACTTCTTCAGGTATGTCAGCAATACTTGCATGTGTAATGGGATTACTCTCTGCCGGTGATCATATTGTCGCTTCGCGCAGCTTATTTGGAGCCACTGTCAATTTATTCAATAACATATTGAAGCGGTTTAATATCGATACCACGTTTGTATCGGCTACGGATGTTAATTCATGGGAAACTGCAATACGGCCTAACACCAAGCTATTTTTTCTGGAAACGCCGTCCAATCCATTAACAGAGATTTCAGATATCGCTGAATTATCAAAAGTTGCCAGAAAGGCTGGTATTTGGCTAGTTGTTGATAATTGTTTTTGTACCCCCATCCTGCAGAAACCGCTCGAATTGGGTGCAGATATTGTTATACATTCTGCAACCAAGTATTTGGATGGGCAAGGTAGGGTATTGGGGGGGGCTGTGTTAGGTAACCAGGAATTACTAATGGATGGCGGTATATATGGTTTCCTGCGCACAGCCGGACCAACACTTAGTGCATTCAATGCTTGGGTAATATTGAAAGGTCTGGAAACACTCAAAATACGTGTGGAGGCGCATGCCAGGAATGCCTTGAAAATAGCCCAGTGGCTTGAATCTAAACCAAATGTGACACGTGTATTTTATCCCGGCTTAGTGTCTCATCCGCAATATGAGTTGGCAAAATATCAACAGAAGTCAGGTGGCGGTATTGTCACATTTGAGGTGAAAGGTGGTAAAGAAGCGGCTTGGCGTATCATAGATTCAACGCGGCTGATATCGATCACTGCTAATCTAGGGGATGCCAAGAGCACATTGACACATCCTGCAACAACAACCCATGCTCGTATTAGTCAAGAAGCACGGGATGCTGCTGGCATATCCGATGGATTGCTACGTATCGCAGTGGGATTGGAAGCGGTACAAGATCTTCAGGATGATCTGGCACGAGGGCTATCGTAAAGAGCCTTGACTGTATGTGCCATGTTTAATTTAACCAAAATGCTTGTTGATTATTGCCAGTGACTAAATTACTTCAGCTTTCTGGATAATGACATCTTCGATCGGGACATTCTGGTGACCAGCAGAATCTCCAGTCTTAACCTTCTTTATTTTATCAACAACATCTTGTCCCTCAACCACTCTCCCAAATACACAGTAACCATAGCCTTGTGATGAAGGGGATTTGTAATTTAGAAATCCATTATTGGCAACATTGATAAAAAATTGCGCGGTTGCAGAATGCACGTCAGCAGTACGTGCCATTGCTATGGTATAGGTATCATTTTTGAGCCCATTAGCAGCCTCGTTTTGAATGGGTGCTTGCGTGGTTTTTTGTTTCATTCCGGGCTCAAATCCACCACCCTGAATCATAAAATCATCAATGACGCGATGAAATAATGTGTTGTCATAAAATCCGCTGGTGGCATAATTTAAAAAGTTCTGTACAGTTTCAGGCGCTTTCTCACTATCCAGCTCAAGTGTTATAACACCAAAATTAGTTTGTAATCTGACCATATCAATCCTTTGTTGGTTTGTGATTCCTGTTATTGAGGGTTCTGTTTCTCAGGAACGGGCAATTTAATAATTTCTTCGATAATTACGCTATTTTTGGGCACATCTCCTGGAAAAGGGCCGCCTGATCCAGTTGGTGCGGATGCGATTTTATTCACAACTTCCATTCCCGTGATTACTTTACCAAATACAGTGTATCCATAACCGCTTTGGCTGGGTGCTTTATAATTGAGGAACCCGTTATTCGCGACATTGATAAAAAATTGCGCGGAAGCAGAGTGCGGATCTGATGTGCGCGCCATTGCTATTGTTCCAATCTCATTCTTTAAACCATTCGCCGCTTCATTTTGAATCGGTGGCCTGGTTGGTTTCTGCTTGAAAGCAGTATCGAATCCGCCACCTTGAATCATAAAACCCGATATCACACGGTGAAACAGCGTATTTTTATAAAAATCGTCTTCAATATATTTCAGGAAATTCTCCACTGTTTCGGGTGCTTTGTCCGGATAAAGCTCAAGTACGATATTCCCTAAGTTCGTTTTCATTTCAACCCGTATGTCTGCGGCATTAACACTGATATGTACCGAGATTAAAAACAGAAAAATCAAAATCTGGCGGAGTCGCATAGGTATCCTATTAGTTATAAACGAGGGTAAGAGTTTCATATTTACAATATGCTATACTCATTGATTATTTGTTTTTGATTCAGTCATCAAGAACATCCGAATTCTATCAAGAAGATAGTCAGCTCTACAATTTTATCTGTTGGCCTTATGCTTAAAATTTATAACTCAATTGCCCGGGAAAAACAAGATTTTGTTCCCATCATGCCTGGAAAGATAAAAATATATGTTTGCGGTATGACTGTCTATGATTACTGTCACCTGGGGCATGCAAGGGTTCTGGTGGTTTTTGATACGGTTGTGCGGTGGTTTAAGGCGAAAGATTTTGAGGTCAGTTATGTGCGGAATGTTACTGATATTGATGACAAAATTATCAAACGTGCGCAAGAAAACGATGAATCAATCGAAACGCTGACGCAGCGTTTTATTCAGGCTATGAATGAGGATTCTTCAGCGCTGGGTGTTTCATCACCGACCCACGAGCCGCGTGCAACTGGATACGTCGAGAACATGATTGGTATGATCGGCACCTTGATTGAAAAGAATCTTGCCTATCAGGCAAGTAATGGTGATGTTTATTATGCTGTGCACAACTTTCCAAGTTACGGAAAACTTTCCGGTAAATCTCTGAATGATCTTCGTGCCGGCGAACGCGTAGAAATTGATTCGAATAAAAAGGACCCGTTGGACTTTGTGCTGTGGAAATCTGCAAAGCCGGGAGAGCCGTCTTGGGAATCTCCTTGGGGAAAGGGGCGTCCGGGCTGGCACATTGAGTGCTCGGCAATGAGTGAACAACTATTGGGTGTGCATTTTGATATTCATGGCGGGGGACAGGATCTGCAATTTCCACACCATGAGAATGAAATTGCCCAAAGTGAAGGTGCGCATGATCATCCCTTTGTTAATTACTGGATGCATAATGGATTTGTGCGCGTTGATAATGAAAAGATGTCAAAGTCCTTAGGTAACTTTTTTACGGTTCGAGAGATACTGAAACATTATCAACCTGAGGTGGTGCGTTTCTTTATTTTGCGTGCGCATTACCGCAGTCCATTAAACTACTCTGATCAGCATCTGAAAGATACAAAACTTGCACTGGATCGTCTGTATATTGCTCTCAAGGAAGTGAAGCCGGTTGATATGCTAACGATCAATTGGAGTAATCTCAATGCGCAGAGGTTTAAAGCTGCAATGGATGATGACTTTAATACACCGGAAGCAATTGCGGTATTGTTTGAGCTTGCCAGTGATATCAATAAAACAGGTTCAAAAGAGAATGCGGGGCTACTAAAAGGATTGGGTAATTTATTGGGTTTGTTACAACAAAATCCGCAAGAATATTTGCAAAATAAAGTTGTTACTAGTGAATTGGATTCTTTAACGCAAGATACGATTGAACTTTTGATTCAACAACGGATAAGCGCACGCAAAGAAGGCCGGTATTCCGATGCTGATGCGATTCGAAAAAATCTTCTGGAACAAGGCATCATTCTTGAGGATAATCCCCAAGGCACTGCCTGGCGTCGCACATAAATATACTTGGTTCAGTCGATCTATATTTTCCATAGATATAGTGTGGATTTTGAAAAATCATCTAATGGGATACTTTTATAAGGTGTGATGCCAGGGATCATGAAGGTATTGCTGATGAGTAGACTGCCCGGACGCATTTCCTTAACCGCTTTGTGCCAAAGCGATTCCATAGGAACCGGCGACAGATAGGCATAGACAACATCATATTTTGAGAAATCGTATTCCCAGAAATCCCCCCAAAATACTTTACAGGTTGAGGCGCAAAATAGACTTCTTAGTTTACTGATTAAGAATGGCAAAGGTGCCGATTCAATGCCGTGGAATATGCCATTTCTGTGGGTGTTTGCCAGATTCTTCACTAAGCCGCCGCAGCCGCTCCCTAGATCAACAAAAGAAAATTGCCCTTGCTCAGGTAATAATGCTTCAAGCGCATGATTTACCCTTTTACTTGAAAGATAAAGCGGTACTTGGGTCTTATAAGTTTTTCCATAAACCAGCAATAAGCAGAGAAAAAATACCAGAAACCAAGTGGAAGAAATATTTAGCGCCAGTGTGGCGATAGCCAACGGAATAAATGCCAGGTGAATCGGAATCCACCATACCGGCATTCGCATGGAATAACTAATCAGTCCAGCCAATAATCCCTGCACTAGACTCCATTCAAACAGGCTCAATGCAATTGCTGATTGCGCTACTATAAAAAAACCAATCGATACTAGGGTGAATATTTGAATAAGCAGCGCGATAACGACTGGATGGAGGTGTTTTAACATTTAGGATTGGTAGTGTTATAAGGAGCTATTTTCTGGGTTCTGTAATAATTCTTTATTGGGCTCATCCTGCATATCAATATCGAGTGTGTGCTTATCCATCGTGATGGATTTCTCAGCTCTCTCATTCATAACCACGATACTGATCCGGCGATTAATTGGGTTGAGCGGGGCATCCTTATCAAATAACACGGCAGAAGACAAACCGATGACTTGTAGAACTTTGCTTGTATCCATGCCACCAACAATCAGCTCTCGCCGTGAAGCATTCGCACGATCAGCCGATAGCTCCCAATTGCTATAGCCCTTGTCTCCGGTTGGAAATGGTTTTCCATCCGTATGCCCGGAGAGGCTGATTTTGTTTTCGACATCGTTGAGCATTTTACCAATTTCGCGCAGGATGGTTTTAGTATATGGCTGCAATTCGGCTTTTCCCGATGCAAACATAGGACGATTCTGTTCATCAACAATTTGGATTCTTAAGCCATCCGATGTGATATCCAGTAAAAGCTGGTTTGCAAATTTCTTTAATGATGGATTGGCTTCAACCGCATCTTCTATTTTCTTTTTTAGCCCTTCCAGCTTGATCAATTCGGCGCGCTCCTTGATGATTTTTTTGGCCTTTTTATCTTCTTCAGCAGTACTTTTCTGTACTTGACCTTGCTGACGTGTCAAATCGGTTCCACCTCCTTTAATTAAACTGCTGCTTTCACCCACAGATGATCCACCCATCAGCGCAACTTTTAACGGTGTTTTAAAATGCTCAGAAATGCCTTCCAACTGACTCTTGGTTGATGATCCCAATAACCACATTAATAAAAAGAATGCCATCATAGCGGTGACAAAGTCAGCATAAGCAATTTTCCAGGCACCACCGTGATGGCCACCCGCTACCTTCTTAATCCGCTTGATGACAATCGGGCGCTGCGAAAGATCATCGGCCATAACTATTCTCGCAATTCAAATGGGAGATCTTTTTGGAAAAACTACTTTGTTTTGCTCTGTTTGACATGTTCTTCCAATTCAAGGAAAGACGGTCTCTCGGTTGTGAACAAGACTTTTCGGCCAAATTCAATTGCAAGAACCGGGGAATAGCCATTTAAATTGGCCAGCAATGTGATTTTTATACACTCAAATAGCTTACTGGATTCATGCAAACCATGTTCAAGTTTGCCGGCGAGCGGGCTGACAAATCCGTAAGCCAGTAAAATTCCAAGGAATGTGCCCACCAAAGCCGCAGCAATCAAAATTCCCAATTCTGCTGGTGGAAGATGAACCGATTCCATGGTGTGTACCACCCCCATCACGGCAGCCACAATGCCAAAAGCAGGTAATCCGTCGCCCAGTTTAGCGACTACATGTATGGGTACTTCACCCTCTTGGTGATGTGTCTCCAGCTCGCTATCCATTAAACTCTCAATTTCCAGAGAATTGAGATTGCCGCCGACCATTAATCTCAAATAGTCCGTGATAAATTCTGTGATATGGTGATCAGCCAAAATATCGGGGTATTTCGTAAAAATAGGGCTGTTGGCTGGGTCGTCCACGTCGCCTTCAATGGACATTAATCCTTCTTTACGGATTTTTCCGAGTATTTCATAGAGCAATGTCATTAAATCCATATAAAGCGCTTTGGTGTATTTGGAGCCTTTGAAAACAGTAGGTAGTGCTTTTAGAGTAGCTTTAATGGCTTTATTCGAATTGCCAACCACTAAAGCCCCTAGAGCACCACCACCAATCATAAGCACCTCAACGGGCTGCCACAATGAAGCGAGATGACCGCCCGCTAATGCAAAACCGCCAAATACAGAAATAATAATGATGAGATAACCAACAGAAACTAGCATTACGGTAACTCCTTAGAATGTGATTATGCAATCTATCGACGGCAGATTCTGAAGTGGGAAGTTAGCATATGGCTAGAAAATTCATTTCTGGAGATAAGGCTAGTTTTCCCTGTATTTTCTGGATTTCTAGTATTGCTGCTACTTTCCTTGTAGGCACAATTAATAAATGGCGCCTGAGCCAAGGAGCCTAAGCGTTGTAAAGAATGCTTTAGAAGCAATTGCACAGGATGCCAGATCAGAAAATCTGACAGTTAAAAGCAATTCGTTCTTTGGGGTAGTTATTCCCGGTGGTTAGGGGAGGGGAACTTGCTGATGTTGCTTAATTTCTTCTTGTTGTTGTAACTCCCACATATGCGCATAAGTGCCGTTGGCTGCCAGTAGTTGCGTGTGGGAGCCACGCTCGATGATGCGGCCATGATCCATCACTAGAATTTGATCGGCATCGGCGATGGTGGATAGCCGATGGGCAATGGTTAATGTGGTGCGGTTTTGGGCGATACGTTTTAATTCCGCTTGTATGCGTTTTTCGGATTTTGAATCCAATGCCGATGTGGCCTCATCAAAAATCAAGATTCCAGGATTTTTCAGAATGGTACGAGCAATTGCCACACGTTGTTTCTCACCACCGGACAATTTCAAACCGCGCTCACCGACGATCGTTGCATATTTTTCCGGTAGGCTTTCAATAAAATCATGGATATGTGCTGATCGGGCTGCCGCGTAGATGTCTGCTTGTGTCGCATCTGGTTGCCCATAAGCGATGTTGTAAAAAATACTGTCGTTAAATAGCACGGTGTCTTGTGGAACGATACCCATAGATGCCCGCAGACTTTGCTGGGTGACATCCCGGATATCCTGATTATTGATGAGGATGCAGCCCGATTGCACATCATAGAAACGGAATAGCAAGCGTGCGAGCGTAGATTTACCAGAACCGCTATGGCCTACCACCGCAATGTTTTGCCCGGCTGGAATATCAAAGCTGACGTCAAACAGTATCTGCCGATTGGATTCATAACTGAAATTAACCTGGCTAAATCGGATAGCTGGATTCTGTGCACTGAGCATTTGGGCATCCGGTTTATCCTGGATTTCCTTATTCTCATCTAATAGCGTGAACATGCGCTCCATATCAGCCAGAGAATGCTTGATTTCACGATAAACAAAGCCCAGAAAATGCAATGGCATGTAAAGTTGCAACATAAAAGCATTGATTAGCACCAGATCGCCTATGGTCATGCTGCCCTCGACGACTTTATCGGCAGCCAGCAACATTAAAAGCGTGACGCCCACAGCAATGATAACGCTTTGCCCGGCATTCAACGTTGCCAGTGAAGTTTGGTTGCGGACGGCGGCCTTTTCCCATGATTGCAAATGCTCATCGTAACGACGCGCTTCCCAGGTTTCGTTGCCAAAATATTTTACCGTCTCGTAATTTAGCAAGCTGTCTATTGCCTGGGTATTGGCTTTTGAATCCATATTGTTCATGGTGCGGCGAAAAATCATGCGCCATTCGGTAACGATCAGCGTCAGTGAAATATAGGCCAATAGGGTCAAGAAGATAATAATGGAAAACCTGATGTCGTACTTGCTGATTAAAATAGCGAGCACCAGACTGATTTCAAGCAAGGTAGGCAGGATATTGAACAGCATAAAATTCAACAGAAATGAAATGCCGCGTGTACCCCGCTCAATATCGCGAGAAACGCCACCGGTTTGACGTTCCAAGTGAAAACGCAAAGACAGGGTGTGCAAATGCATGAATACTTTGTTCGCAACCCGGCGAATCGCGCGTTGTGTTACTTTGGCGAAGATTGCGTCACGCAGTTCCCCGAATAATGTGCTACATAGGCGTAAGACGCCATAGCCAACTAATAAAAGAACCGGTAGTGCCAGCATGGCACGCGGTTGATCTAAGGCATCGACAATTTCCTTCAGAATCAAGGGTACCGAAACGTTGGCGAGTTTAGCCAATACCAATAAACTGAGTGCCAGGACAACCCTGACTTTAAATTCCCATAAATAGGGCAGCAGGGCGGCAATCGTTTTCAAATTATTGCGTGTGGCTGCAGGTTTCTCAAGTCGAGTGGGGCGCATCGGGATCGATTAAAAGATGCAGATTAAAGTAGTAAATAACTGATCGAACATCCCAACAAAGCAGCCACTCCCAGCCAACACCAGAGCAACATGAGTTTTCCAGGACGATGCTCGTCAGGTATGCTTTTATTAAACATCGCCTGCATGTTCAGTATTGCCAGAATGGGCGCCGCTACAAAAGCAATCACGGTGGCAATTTTCACCATTTCCCGCATGGAGGTCATATAAAAGAACAGTATTAATAATGTGCCGGTGATGATAATGAATAACCAGATTAAATAAGTTCTCTCATTATTGCGATGCTTAATTTGTTGTGGGAACAACAATTCAAGCGAAGCACTAATAGTGCGTGGAAAAGCATCTAGTACGGTCAGTGTGGTACTAAACATGGTGGCCAGTGCGGCAATGGCAACAACAGGATAAGCCCATGGTCCCAGGGCTTGTTCATACATATTCATCAACTGGCCTGCAAATGCAGCGCCTCCAGGTGCAAATGTTTCATCACTGCCATACATTACGAGTGCACCTAGTAATAAGAAGCATATCGCCAGGAAGGCGGTTCCGATATAGCCGACTCTGAAATCGAATAAGGTTTCTTTCATGCTGGTTATCTTGCCGTCGCTTTCATTCTTGCTTTTTGACCAGATGGAATGCCACACGGAAAGATCCAGCGGCGCAGGCATCCAACCAAGAAATGTTGCTAAAAATATTAAATGTGCGGTATCGGAAAAAGAGAAAAAAACAGTTGCCGATTTATGATGTCCTGGATTATCGAATAACAACATGATCACGGCAGCAACAGAAGTTATCGTGAGTACCAGGATGATGACTTTCATCAATTTATCTAACAATACATAGTGACCGCTCACCAGTAATGTGAAGGAAAATAGGAGTAATACACTGCTGATGATAAATGCAACTATCTGGGGATCATGTCCGCCAAGTCCTTCCAGTCCAAAAATATGCGTTATCAAACCGGAAGTAACTACAGTAATAGCCGCTTGAACGATAAACATGGTGGCTATCGTCATGAGCAGGTATAACCACACGGCCCATTTCCCGAGTTTCATATAGCCGTGTAATATGTTTTGCCCCGTCGCAGCGGTGTAGCGCGGTCCAAATTCAAAGAAAGGATACTTAACCACATGGATGATAATGATAGCAATTATCAGCTCAAATCCGAACATCCCGCCCGCTTGTGTGGATTGAACCAAATGGGATACGCCGACAGCGGCCCCTGCATACAATAATCCAGGACCCAAACGTGAGATAAAATGATTAAAAAGTTTGTAGAGTGACATTGTTCTTATTTCTTTGAGATATCGTATTATGAAACTGGGTTCTGGTTTTTTCAAAAAAACACAGTAATTGTTTCTTGCCCTCTTGAGTTCCTGAGGCAACGGCGCTAAGGTAACACAAGTATTGATATCCTTTGTGCTGATTTGTTGGAAGTAAGCAGAATGGTGATCACAGTGGAATTTTAGAATGTGCTACCAGATCAATTATGGAAATTACCTGCTATCGAGATCTTGAAATCAACCGGGAAGCGCGTCACTTGCCGGCGAGTACTTATAATCTGGCAATCACCTTGTTAGCGCGCTGTCCTACTAAGCATTTATTTGTTCCCATTCGCAGCATGCAGTATATGGCGATCATTGACCAGGAAGAGTTTGTGTTTATCGATGGAGAGCGTAAATGCTGGATTGATATCGCGTGGCGTAATTTTAAACCGCAAGCCCGCGATGCACTGACTCAGCCGGTTGCTTACGAAGCCGTTTATTACCGTGCGAACCTGTCAGCAATCATGTCACGGTTGCAAAGGGAGTTTCCGGATGCCTTGCAAGCCCTGGTCAACAAAACAAAGCTGGATGGCCCGGCCCGTATTATCCATTTTCCAGCAAAAGATTAATCATCATCCTTTAATTCGGCATCCCAACCCTTTTCCTTGGCGCTCGTAATAGCTTGTTCGTATAACCGGTTATGCCGGGCGCGTAATTCATCCGGCAGACGGCTGGGTAAATGCGCATAAGGCTCCCAGGCACTGTGAACTTTTTCATACAGCGATTGCATTTGTGCGCCGCTCCAGCCTACGCAAGTCTCTGTTTCGGGCAGAATACCAAACACCCAAGCGTCGCGTACGATGCGGCCCAAGTGCGTTAATCCTGCATTCTGATCCTGATCGATACCCACATAAAATTGTTCTGTCATTGCGTTAATCTCTTGAAAATTTGCATATTACTGTAGGTGGTTTTAAGCTTGTAAGCCAGATTAGCTTTCTCTATGGATAGATTCAGATTTTGCATTGAAGCGATCCAGTATGTGATGGGTCATGCTCTTGGCGAGCTCTTCCTCGCCAAAGAATACAGTACCTATCTTGTCTTTGCGTAATAATTTTGTTTCATCCTCACTGCGAGTACGCAATACAATTTCAATTGTTGGATTTAATGTGCGTGCGGTATCAATCATCTGGCGAACATTCAATGGATCGGATGTCGCGACGACCAGCATGGCGGCATCCGTAATATGCGCTTGTATCAGTACTGAAGGTTCCGTGGCATCACCTGATACAGCATTTTTGCCTTGTTTGCGAAGATCCTGAACCAGTTCACGATTTTGCTCTGCGATGATATAAGGGATATCCTTTTCATTCAGAGCATTTGCAATGCGCTGGCCGACGTGGCCGTAACCCACGATAACAACCTGTCCCTGAAGAAATTTACGTTCTGTGCTCATGGGTAGCTCAGCGAATGGATCATCGCGATTTTCATATTTGCGTGCTACTGCAGAGTATTTCAATATCCAGTTTCGAATCGGTACGACCGCAGCAAAGGCAATAGGATTAAAAGCAATCGAAATTAAGGCGCCAGCAAGCACCAGACTCATTCCTTCGCTAGACATCAATCCAAGCGATAGCCCCAATCCTGCCAGGATAAAAGAAAACTCTCCAATCTGTCCTAAACTTGCCGCCACTGTCAGTGCGGTATTAAGTGGATAGCGAAGCATTAGAACCAGCAGCATGGCCGCCATAGATTTGCCAACAATAATGATGGCTACAACAGCTAAGACATGCATAGGTTCATTGATTAGAATGGTGGGATCAAACAGCATGCCGACAGAAACAAAAAACAACACTGCAAAAGCATCGCGCAATGGCAGTGACTCCTCGGCAGCACGATGACTGAACTCGGATTCGCGCATGACCATGCCAGCGAAGAAAGCACCGAGTGCAAACGACACGTTAAATAGCGCTGCAGCACCATAAGCAATGCAGATCGCAAAAGCAACGACAGAAAGAGTAAATAATTCACGCGATCCTGTGCGCGCAACTTGCCACAATAACCAAGGCAATACACGATGACCGACTACCAGCATCAACGCAATAAAAGCTGAAACCAGTAACAACGTATGTCCGACGGTGAGCCATAGAGAACTGGTTGCACTCTCAGTTCCGTTGGATCCTCCCAGCATGGTGGCAAACGAAGGTAAAAGCACAAGAATCAATACGGTGACAAGGTCTTCAACAATCAGCCAGCCAACGGCAATCTGGCCGTTCATGGTTTCCAGAAGACTACGTGATTCAAGCGCTTTAAGCAGAACAACCGTGCTGGCACAAGATAATGACAAACCCAGTACTAAACCCGCACCTAAACTCCAGCCCCAGGAGTCAGCCAGAACCATGCCTAAAATGGTCGCAACGGCCATTTGAACAATTGCGCCAGGCAAAGCGATACGTTTTACTGCAAGCAGATCATTGAGTGAAAAATGCAATCCAACACCAAACATCAATAACATGATACCGATTTCTGATAATTGAGAAGCAATGCCAATATCTGCGACAAACCCGGGTGTAGCGGGGCCAATAGCAATCCCAGCGAGCAGATAGCCTACCAAGGCAGGTGTTTTAAGCCGTTCCGCAATAAAGCCAAAGATTAAAGCCAGACCAAAGCCGGCTGCAATCGTAGTAATCAGTTCAATATTATGTTCCATTCGAATTCCAGTATTTTTGCCTTATAGGAGTATTGGCCGGTTTGTTTGGTTCGCTTTATAAAGATTAGCGGATACTTTTATGCGTATCAGCTTCAATATCGGTACTGGGAGCGCGATCAGATACAGCAGGTGTGTTTAAAAATTTCTCGAACTCAACGCGCTCTTCTTCAATGGCATTCAGAATCTGGCGTTTAAACTCATCGCGTGAAAATGCCTCCTCGAGCATCAGAAGCAGCTTTTCAACGGTCAATCCAATGGTGATGCCGCCAATAATACCACCGATGGCTGCGCCGATGGCCGTGCCAATGCCGGGAATGAATGAGCCCAGCGCCGCCCCTGTAGCGGCACCAGCCGCAGCCCCGCCTAAAGCACTGATAGCTTTGCCGGCAGTCACCTTAATTAAGGCTTGGGCGCCGAGCTTGATGATCCCCTTTCCGGCCACCTTGGCAGTGATCTTGCCGGCGATTGCACCGGTGATGGCACCCGCGGTACCAATGCTGCCTGAGATCAGCATGCGATTTTCAAGATTGATGATGACACTGTGTGTGGGCGGTTCTTTGAGCGCACTCAGTGAAGCATGTCTGACAATCTCCAGTTGTGAATTATCAGCAGGCTCAACACGATTCTCCGCCAGAATCTGCTCAACTTTTTGTAAATGCTCTGCGCGTAATTGCTGATTATTCTGTAGCACCTCTTCAATGGATTGTTGTACCGGGCCAAATACATTGCCTTGCATCAGATAATTTTGCAGCTTCTCGGCCATCCAGTTTTCCAGAACTCCGGTGGCTAATGCCACAATCCGTTCATACTCCCCCGGCAGGCTGTAATACCAATCCAGATAATCATCTACATTGTCGATCATTTGCTGAAATCCGGTACCGGTGGTTTCGCGCAATTTGCCCAGCGATGCTTCCAGCTTGCTGAGGCTGTCGAGATAAGCCTGCTCAATTTGCGCGGCTGTTCCGGGCTTGTAGTAATCATCACCGATCATTTCCACTGTTTGAATCACGGTTTGTTTTGATGCCTGTATTTCTTTGATCGTCTCCGGATTGGAACGCAGCCAGGCATCGACGTAAACAGTCGAAGGCACGTAAACAAAGAATATAAAGAAAGTAGCAAATGCCGAGGTGAGCGCCCAAGCCCAGGGCGAAACCGCAGGCGGCTGATCGGTATCCTCTATGGGAGCGAATATGCGGCGGTGTTCGGATAATGGAACCATAAAACTGGAAATTCCGAGCGCCACATTATAAAAAAACAGCAAGCTACCCAGAAAAACACATCCCAGATAAAGCACATCACTGAATGAATGCAAGCTATCTAGTGCATACCGCTTCATTCCTTCAATAAAACCCAACAACCGGTTGGTTTCAAGAATCAAGATACTGTTGGTTGTCCCATCCAATCTCTGGCTTTCCATCGCGACAGCTTCCACCAATGAGGCATATTGACGGTTTGCATCGGTATGGTTCACAAACACAACAAAAAACACGGCCATCGACAGCGCAGTTACCCAGCGCGACCAGGCTAAGGATTTATGTACGGCGATATAAGGCTTATATTCACGAACAGCAATGGGGAGGAAAATAGTATAAATGACGGCAAATACCGGAATAGCCGCAAAGAAGATTATCCACTCCTGTTTTTCTGCCGCGCCGAGATAAAATAACAGTAAAAATGCAAAAACAATCGACCACAGCAACCATCCAATATACGCCAGAATCCGGCGGGTAAAGAGCCAATGCAGAATGCCCAATTTTTTAAATTGGCTGGAAAGATAAATTCTTTCAATTGTCACCGCATAAATCGCAGCAAAGTAAATGGGTAATCCAAACAGGAATGTTACCAATAAGGCAAACCACAACTGCTTATCCGGAATCAATCGCCCAAAATAGTAAGCAAACCCCAACCAACTCGCAGAAAATGCCAAATAGCCGAGCGTTCTTACGAAACTAAAGTTTTTAAGCGCTGAAAACACAACCATGATTCCTTCTGATCAACAACCGGGGATAAAAACGAGCTACAGCAGGACGGAAAAATAAACTAAAGTCGCTGGCTGATAGTAGACTTGATCTGGCTAGGGGCTGTCAAGATATTGATGAGCTGATGACAGTTTTCGGAGTTTATGATAAATGCGACTGCAAGTTTAATTTTAAATGATCGAGTTATTAATTGTTATCTCTGTTGTTTTGCCAGTAAATTGCTAATAATACATAATAAATTATTCTTAATTCATGAAGTTACAAGATAATCTATGCCACCTGTTAATTTAGATGTTGACGAATCCCTTGAAGATGACCAAAAGCTTTGGCGTTATATGACTTTATCTAAACTCATATTTATGGCTGAGACAAATGTTTTGTGGCTTGCTAGGGCAGATACATTTAAAGATAAGCATGAAGGTCGATTTCCAGATGAAATGAAGGAGATAACTGAGCAAGCATATAAAGAGTTTGATGATAATGATGAATCTCCTGTAAAAAATGCGGATGATTTTCAAGACTACCTTCTTAAAAATTCATTTATAAGTTGTTGGCATAAGAATTTTGATGAGAATATGGTGATGTGGGAAATCTATGGCAGAGATAACAACGCAATTGCAATTCGAACTACAGTTAAGAATATTAAAGAAAGTATTGATTCTTCTTGTTTAACTTGGCACTCACTTAAGCTAAAAAGTGTTATTTATGAACAAGCAAATGAAATTCGTGGAGTATTGCCATATGAAGATTGTTTCTTTATAAAAAGGCCACATTTTTCTTTTGAAAAAAAAAGTAAGGATTAGTTTAGATACCTATTCACGTGATCCATCGAAGAAAACACCATATGGATACAAGCTTCCAGTTGATATTAATAGACTTATAGAAAAAATACTAATCCATCCAGATAGTCCTGACTGGTTTATGGATGTTATTAGCTCCATAGTTAAGAAATATGAAATTAAGGTACTTGTGTTACGTGGATTATATGGCACAAAATAATTGTTTTCTTAGCGACTGATCTGATAATTTCTTATTGCGTGCACAATGAATCACTGGACCGACATCAAACTACCGATCCCAGAATGGCTCAATACCTGGGCTAACGGAATCCCGGAAGCTTTTCCCGATGTGAATCAGAGAATGGCATTGGTCATTGATTTAGCTCGTATGAGCATAAAAAATGGAGGGGGGCCATTCGGCGCGGCCGTTTTTAATCAGCATACCGGCGAGCTCATTGCGCCGGGGATCAACTGGGTTGTTCCCGGCAGATCCTCATTATTGCATGCCGAAGTGATGGCGCTGGCTTTAGCGGAACAAACGCTGCGTAGCTACGAACTCACAAGTCATGGCTCGTTTGAGCTGGTGACCAGTGTGGAACCGTGTTGCCAGTGTTTGGGTGTGTTGCTGTGGGCAGGTGTGGTCTCGGTTGTTTGTGGTGCGCATTCGGAAGATGCACAGGCGATCGGTTTTAATGAAGGTCCTCGTTCGTTGCACTGGGAACAGGAGTTGAAGCAAAGAGGAATTAGCGTAACACGGGAAGTGATGCGTCCTCAGGCTGTAGAAGTTTTGCAAAGCTATACCGGAGAAATTTATAATAGTCAGCTATAAGCTTCAAACCGATCTAGATAATTTGAGATATTTTTGCTTTAATTCGCTTACGATAGTTACTAATGTCAGAGTTGGTCGAGTGGTTCAGGAAAATTGAGGGCTCGTATGAGACAAAAAATATTAATGTAGTGTCTCTCAAATGTTTATACATGCAAACAATGCTGAGATTTCATCATAACGTTACGGGCACGCTGAATTTTCCGCAAAATTATTTCGCCCTTGGCATTCCAGACATAACGTTTGGGATTTTGATTGCGGTCAGCCAAATAGGTAAAAATTCAATCTGCCAGTTCTTTAACTGAAGCAAGGCTGCCACTGACGATTCGATCAGTCAGATCGCGGAAGAAACGGAGCGTATAACAACATAAAGATGAACTCTGTACTCAAGATACATTTCTTCTGGAATGCTGTCATTGACAGTGAAGCAGGGCGGATGAGCTTGCGTCATCCGCCAAAAAAGTTAACAGTTTATTTTGGACTTGCGATTCCCCGTGGTCTTGCCACGGGGATAGGTGCAGGGCGCGCGGAGCTAATTTATTGAAATAAATCCAATCAGCATAAATAAACTCAGCGATTAACTGGTTTAGCTGCTGGAACATTTTGTGCTGCTGGAAGCGGTGTATTGGGTGCTAACTCTGAAGATTTAGTTGTCGGCTGCGATCCATCTTTTGTGGCCTGTTTTTGGTCACTAGGGGCAACATCCGGTTGGGGAGCGGCAACTGCCGCTTCTGCTTCAGGTTTAACTTCGCTTTCAGTGGCTGGTTCTTTTTTGTTGGATGAAAATTGATTCCATAATTCTTCAACTGTGCCTTGGTGCAGGTGGCCGGTATGCCAAAGATAAGCGATGCTGCCTAGCAGTAACAAAATGAGTAAATAAGATTTCCATGGACTTTTTTTTTCTGCATAAGGATCTGTGAGTGAACGTTGAGCACCGGGTGGTAAGGTGGCTATTTGTGTCAATGATGCTCCAAATGGAATATTAATAATTGCACGTGTGTTAACTGCCCAGCCATTACCATCTAACAAGGGTGCCAAGTTACGCTTACGTAGTTTGAGAAAAGCCAGCAGAACGGACGGGCCAGAGATCAGTAAGATCAATCCAACGATAGCTAATGGCATTTGCCACCAGACTAAGCTGATAAAACCGGTAACAACGGATGCAATCGCGGTGCCGATGGCGCCAATTGCCAGACCGATGGCGGCAAAAATCCCTGCAAACTTGCCCACATCAAATGGAGCAGGAGGCGTTTTGCCCGTGTCATTTGTTTGTGTAGTATTTGCGATACCTGATGCCGCCTGATCCTGTACTGCCTTTTCGCGAGCGCTAGCCATTTTCTCGATCTGCTCACCAATCATTTTGCCGATTCGCTTGTACGGATACCAAAAGGCTTGGCGTACACTGATGGGATGCTCGATGATTTTTACGATGGTTGCATTCCAATCCCGGCCTGTGCGATCATAAAATATACCATTACGGCCTACCATTAAATTATCGGCATCACCATTCGTAAAAGCCGCAGCTATAATCATCTTTTCATTGTCACTACCTTCACGCTGACACTCACAATAAGCGAGGTAAGTGCCACTTAAATTGGCCATGATGCTGTGCTTGTTAACGTCTGTTACCCGTAAACAGAAATCGCAACTACGACCATCTAAATATAAAGATCCTGCTTGAAAAATAGCCTTGTTTTGAGCAGTATAAAAATCACGGAATGATACAAAGTTATTCAAAAGACGAAATAGATCGCGGTGGTAGCGAATCAGTTTTTCTACAGAAATAATAGCATCTGATGCCTCGGCGAGTGCTTTGTCTTCATGGATCATAGACAAGACTTTCTCTTGATAGCCACTTGCCAGAATATATCGAATTCGCCTGATTCCTAAGGTTTCAACGGTAGCTCCGCGTTTAGCATCGAGCCATGCTTGATGCGCTGAGAAATGATTGCACAATTGTTGCCACTCTTCGTAATTGAGATTTTCTTTATCACCTAGCAGAGGACCGATCACTTTATTCTTAAATTCGGTGATTGCAAAAATCCACGCAGGGTTAATTCCTGCCGTAAGTGGAAGTAGTTTGTTCGCTTCAATTTTTGCAATAGGCAGGGAGGCAATTTGTTCGGAGTCAGTAGATAAATTTTTACTGGCGAGTGCTTCGTATTCTGTGAGTGCAGGATTGAGCGGTTCGCTTGCACGTTGATCGAATTCAGCAAGTCGGCAACGCGTAAAGTAATCATTAATTTTAATTTTTACACGATCAAACGCTGACTTGGCAGCTTCAGTCTCTTCGCCTAAGAGTAGAATATTGGTTGCATCGCGTTCCGCTTCCTGCCACCATTCCGAATAAGCTCTGGCTTCCAAAAAGAACTGATTGATTTTTTCTTCCGAGACACCGGGTAAACCGGATCGGTCTTCTTCCGCTCCGACACAAGTTATAATGTCCTCAATGACTAATTGGGTATCAGTGTCAGTGGCTGTACTCGAAGGGATGATGCCGTCACCATTAAATTTTGTATCGGCAAAAATCTTATTCAGGTCTGCAGTATCCTCAACTGAGATGGTCAGCTCGTTTTTCTTGCCGATATTCAGCAAAATTTGTTTTGCTGAAGCCAATAACGCGGCTCCTTCCGGTGTGCTATCGTCAATAGAATTTAGCGGAAGAGTATCCGATCCCTTGGTAAGGTCCCCTGGCTGCTTAAGTAGTGACGTTGCCCAGTTAGCAGCAGCAATAATTTCTGGTACGCGTATATGTCCGTCTTTATCGGTATCAATGAACTCAAGCGTTTTACTGTCGAACTCAAGGTTGTTAGTTGGACAACTTAGGGCTGCCCAAAGCTTTGGGTCAAGTTCACCGAGAGATTTTAGATCGATCCCCTCTTCTAAACGGACTTGATCAAAACCACCGGAGCGAAAAAAGCGCCATTTATGTAGGCTATTCATAATTTCCTTTTTTCGTGATTAATTGATTTTTATACATTTCTTGAGCATTGCCTTTAGATAAGAATTCTGATTTAAAATGTGTTGATATATGGGTGTTTAGCTTGGTATGGTTAGGCGAATTCAATTGCTTGCATCGAAGTGACACTTGCACGCCATTTTGGTTGAGCAAGCTTTATTCACTTCGCGACAAACAGGCGGTGACATGATTGCGATAGAAATTTTCTGTTAGCCCTAGGATATCTGCTTCATTTTGGCAGATACTCAATCTCGAATGATTTCTGATACCGCTCTCTTCAAGCCGAACTGGTAGTGCTTGAGCTCTGACGCTTGGTAGTGCGCCATTGTTAGGTGGAATTGATTCTACATCAAGCTGTACAGGCATGGTGCCTGCAGAACCAAAACCCAGTTGAATTGTGGCTTGTTTTGATAAGTTAATAATTCGATCTCCGCTACCACCCCAGCGATCATTGATACGCACTATGATCTGTTGCTTGGTTTTAAGGTTAGTCACCCGAACGTTACTACCGATGGGAAGAGTTCGATGTGCTGCTGTCAATTGCTCAGGGTCATAGGCTTCGCCGCTTGCAGTGTTCCGTCCTTCCATAGCTGGGGCATAGTAGGTTGCGATGCCCGTTTCGGAAGGCCATAGAGGTTCTTGTGTAGAGTTATTTATTTTATTTTGACTAGTTGATGAAACCAGAACCTCTGTTTGTTTGGCGGTATGGACACTTGCGTTGGGTGCTCTATCAATATTCTGAGTGTTCATAGATTGTGTAGGATGCGAAGTATCATTTATTACTGGTGTTGCGATGCATCCACATAATAATAAAATAAGAGGGCTGAAAATATAACTATCTTTCATGGTGTTGTGTTTTTTCACTATTTTAAGGATAAAGGAGCTTTGTCACTGACATAGGACTTATCCTACACGATTTCAAGTTCTATTATTCAATTATTTGAATATGAATTATTGCTCCCAGATACCAAAATAATGCTTTGTATATGAGCGAACGCAAGTTAGGAATTCTATCTATAGCATTTGGTTTTATGCAGGATCAGATAAAAGTAAAAGGAAAAAAACATTTGCACAGTTAAAAAAGTAGCTCGTTTCTTAAAAAATTTCAAAATTCATATTGAGTGAGATCATGAAATACTGGAGAGATATTACATTACCAATCCCGGAATGGTTTAAAACTTGGGTTATTGATATTTCTAAGCCCTTTCCAGAAATAGATCAGAGAATGTCTCTGGTTATTGATTTAGCTGGCATAAGCGTTAAAAATGGAGGAGGGCCATTCGGTGCGGCTGTTTTTGATCAACATACCGGTGAGCTTGTCGCTCCGGGAGTCAATTGGGTTGTTCCCGGCAAATCTTCATTGTTGCATGCCGAAGTGATGGCATTGGCTTTAGCGGAACAAACGCTGAGAAGTTATAAACTCGTAAGTCATGGTTCGTTTGAGTTGGTGACGGTGTGGAACCTTGCTGTCAGTGTTTGGGTGTGTTGTTGTGGGCGGGTGTGACTTCGGTTGTTTTTGGTGCACGGTTGGAGGACGCACAGGCAATCGGATTTAATGAAGGCCCCCGTTCGTTGCACTGGGAAAAGGAGTTGAAGCAAAGAGGAATTAGCGTAACACGGGAAGTGATGCGTCCTCAGGCTGTGGAAGTTTTGCAAAGCTATTTTGCTTTAATTTGCTTACGATAGTTACTAATGTCAGAGTTGGTCGAGTGGTTCAGGAAAATTGAGGGCTCGTATGAGACAAAAAATATTAGCGCATTGTATTTATTGTTTAATGATGTCGGCAACTATGACCGGTTGTGTTTCCGCGACAGTTACCGCGGTCAATCTTGGATTTTCTGATGCTTTTATCAGAGAATGGCTTTATTCATGGAGTATTGCTTTTCCAATTGGTTTTGGTGTTTTACTTGCGCTGTCACCGCTCTATAGGCGCGCTGTAGATGCAATTGTACGTTAGCTATTCCATAGTTCTGCAGATTACTTTTTCTATCGCCTAATGGTTTCCATTACAAAATGAAGATAATCTCTCCAGTATACATGGATGTATTGACTCCATTAGGATGCGTACCGGTATAGTTCTACTTGAAATTATTACTATCATGAATCATTGCTGTCCCGCTAACTTATGCTGACGTGATAACCAGTTAATTCAAAGCTTATAATCAGTTATCATTATTTCCAGATGCGAAGGTTTTGTATTTTACAAAATTAACCTAAAAATATAGCAATTAATTTAACTGAGCAAATCCATGAGACAGCCGAGGAATCCTGCAGAGTCCGTGCGGTGACAAAAAAACCAAACACTAACCATGAATGCGACCATTGATAATGCCAGCAATGTAGATGGTACCATTAAACTTTTTTGTTCATATTTGGCTTTAATTGTCTTGGCAATATCGTCATAGGATTTCTCGGAAACATCTACTTCTGTTCCAGAAATTTCAGGAGTCTGATCATTTACTACTCTGTTCTCTTGCTCTGTTTTCTTTGTAATAGATGTCACGGATTTTTCTTTCTCAATCGGCGGTAGCGACGCTGTTTCCAGAACGGCACTATTGGCAACTTCCTGTGTTGCTTGCTGCAATTCCTGTTTTTTTCTTTCTCTGTTGTTGAGTAAGATGATGTAATGAAACACATCGGTAACCAATCCCATTCTCTGTGTCGCTTCATAGATATCTTGCGCGTCGACGAGTGGCTTGTCTCTTTCATACGCCACATTGAATGATCTGTCACACAGAGAATTAATCGTCCGTGGTGTTCCGCCGGAACTAAATGCGATCGAAAGCGCTTCCCATCCGGTATCTGAAATCAGGTTGGGAGCACCGCCAGCTACTTGGATGCGATGTGTGATATATTTCAGTACCCTATCAACATTCATTTTTCCCAGCGTTTCAAGTGCAGCGATCCGCTGTTTAAAGGGTGCCATCTCCGGTTTGTTGATCTTTTCCATCAATTCTTCCTGACCGAGAAGCAATAGCTGAATGAGTTTAGTGGATCCTTCTTCAAGATTGTTCAGTAAACGAATGCCGTTGATAACATCATCTGACATCAGATGTGATTCATCCATAATGACCAGGCATTTTTTTCCTTCAGAATTGATTTTTAAAAGCGCATTTCTGATATCCCGCATTACAAAGGTTTTTTCAGATGATGTAGGTTGTAATCCAAGCTCCTGCGCAAGAAATAGATACAGATCAGAACTGTTGGCAGGCGGCTCAGCCATCCAGATTACCTGGATGTCTTCGGGAAAATCAGATTTTATCATCTGACTGAGTGTGGTTTTGCCGGAGCCGATTGGTCCGGTTACGACGATTAAACCTCGACCGCTCTGTAAAGATCCGGAGATCTGTTTGCGTATACGAGCATGATCACCCTGATCATAAAAAAATAGTGGATCCGGTACATTCTCAAATGGAAGTAAATTAAGGTTAAAGTGCTGTGCGTACATGTGCATTAATTTGTTCCTTCTTGCGGCATTAGTTTTACTTCGACTCTACGATTTTTTGCTCTACCTTCTTCGGTCGTGTTGGAAGATATCGGGCGAGTATCACCATAACCAGTAGCTGATATCCGGTTTTTCGGGATGCCATGCAACACCAGGATGTTTGAAATGGCTTTTGCACGGCGTAATGATAAATCCATATTATCGGTACCTGGTTTACCGGTTGGGATGTTGTCGGTATGGCCTTCTATGAGGACGCGGCTATCTGGAGATGATGATATTTCTTTGACCAAATTTTCAATCGTAGCGTAAGTAACATCTTGGAAAACATCTTGTCCAGAAAGAAATGTTTTGCCATCAAATATTGTCAGTGTTCGTGATTGAGATTTAGTATCGATAGTTTTATTGTCTTTTAAAGCGCTTTCAGTTGTTGCCGGTTGATTCTTAAACTGGGTAATTGTTTTATCCACACCTTCAACAAGCGCCCTGTTGGTATCCTGATCTTCAGTTAAATAATTGAAGGCATCGGTTGTTGATTCAGGAATGGATGCAGGAGCAGGAACAGGTGGTACAGGAATAGGTATTATTTCCGACCGGTAATCTTGATAAGCCATTGCGTGAACCGGAAGTTTTAACGCTTTAAACGTGACAATCGCCGATAGGGAAAAAAATATAACAGACAGTCCAATAATAATAGAACGCATCATAAAGTACTCGATTTAATATGTTTTAGAACTTAAGCGAGTATTAACGGATTTAAATCAAAATATTTTAACGCATTGAACGATACTTTGCTTATTTGAATGGAATTCGTCAATAAATATCTTGAATTTAAATCGGAATGTTGCAATCCGTACAAAAGATGATTGCGAACCATTGTATAGCTGTGCGGTGGTTCCGTCACTCGCTGATCATCAGCGGAATTGGGTCAGCCAATTTCTATTATTCAATGTAAATTTTTCCCCAAATAAGTTAATTGAAGCATGGTGCCATGCACATTTTATTGGAGTTGCCCCCTTTGAACGGACACATTATGTTCTGTTTAAAGGAGAAGAAATATGACACAAAACTACAAACCTGCTTACCCACCGGAGTTTCGTCAGCAGATGGTGGAATTGGTAGCATTAGGCAAATGACAGAGGCAA